>JACOMV010000065.1:20759-22633 GCA_014324065.1 Hormoscilla sp. SP12CHS1
AGTTAGACAAAAATAATTGCACATAGCCATGGGCGACATGCTCCGGATATCGAGACTAGCGCGAGAGAGTGTGTGAAATAAATTTTGTCCATGTACTTATATTTAATGTTCCCGAGTACAATGGCGAGTATATGCTATTGTCAGACGGCACAGTAAATATGCCGATGGTAGGCACAATAAGACTACAGGGAATGACCATCTCCCAAGCATCAGAGGAGATAGCATCGGCGATGGGCCAGTTTCTGCGGCGTCCAATAATCACCATCAGTCTGCTAAGAGTGCGTCCGCTCAAAATTGCGATCGCGGGAGAAGTAAACTGGCCAGGTTCGTACTCAGTAGACTTAAACAGAAACCAAAGTGTTAACATACCAACAGTAACGGGCGCGATCGAACTGGCAGGGGGTATTACGCAGTCGGCGGATATACGTCGCATTCAGGTACGACGTACCCGACCATATACAGGGGAAGTGCAATCTTCTTTGAAGTCTGCTGAAATAATCACATTAGATCTGTGGCAACTGTTGCAGAGGGCAGACTTAAGCCAAGACATAATACTGCGAGACGGAGACAGCATATTAATATGAAGAAAACAATCCCGCCTTACGCAACAACGACACGATCGTAGTTAAGAAGTCTGGGACGATAAAAATTGCAGATGCTGTCAACCCAATATTTAATATATTTGGTACGTTGGTGGGTATTTTCGCGATACCCAGAAGGATAGATGACTTGTTCGATTAGATGACATAACGCGGATTTGATAAGATGGTGTCAGAGATTTGTTGGGAAAAGACTGTAAACAAATAGATATAAATCATGCAAGCTGGAACAACCCAAAAAATAAGTCAACGCAATGGGCATAAGCCGACGAACCTGAGTTTATACCCGACTCAGGTTCTGGAGAAAAATGAAGAGTTCGACCCGAAACAGATACTGAGCATTATCCGGAGACAGGGGTTGGTACTTGTGGGTGTAGCATCTGTGGTCACTGGTGGCATCGGTTGGTGGACTTGGACTAGCCCCCCAGAGTACCAGGCGAATTTTCGCATGCTGGTGGAACCCATATCCGAAGACAATACCTCAAGAGATTTGTTGAGCTTGGGGTTTCCACCAGGCTTTGACTACGCCACCCAGATAGAAGTGCTGCGCTCTCCGAAGCTGTTAGAGTCCGTAGTATATTCCTTGCAGGAGACATACCCAGAAATTAGCTATGGAGAGCTAGTAAGTAAGCTATCAATAGCGCAAGGGGAGGATGCAGTTGGCTTGCTGACAAAAATATTAAACATCAGCTACCAAGATTCAGACCCGCAAAAAATCAAGTTAGTATTGGATAAATTGCTAGAACGGTATGTAGATTATGGAATATATCTGCAACAGGAAAACCTCAAAAGGGTAGTGGAATTTGTCGAAGAGCAGCTGCCAATCTTAGAAGAACGGGTCGATAGGCTGCAAATTGAACTAGAGGAGTTTAGAAAGCGATATAGCCTGATAGATCCAGAGACACGTGGCAACTCGATATCTGGTCTGCTCGCGGCCATTAACCAACAGCAAAAGGAAGCAAAAACTAAACTGGCAGAGGCCCAGTCGCTTTACGTAATACTGCAAAGACATCTGGGCTCCAGTCCTGCAGAAGCATTCGCAGCCTCAGCCCTGAGTGAGTCTGGGCGCTATCAGAGCTTACTCAACCAGTTGCTAGAAATCGAAACAGAGATAGCCGCAGAATCAGTGCGATTTCAGCCAGATAGCCCCAATATAGAAGTGCTGCTAGAGAAGCGAGAAAGGTTGTTACCGCTGATACAGCTTGTTCAGGAAACAAGTAGAACATTTTTGTGCTGTGCGATTCGTTTAAAGTAAACTGACTTGACACAAATCAA
>JACOMV010000066.1 GCA_014324065.1 Hormoscilla sp. SP12CHS1
GTAGCCTCCTGCGGTGAAAGTCGCAAGTCCGGTTCCGAAAGGGAGGGTTGAGAGGCGACTCTCAGCTCGACCCCGACCGGAAATATGCTGATAATCCGGCTAGTATCACACCAGCACCTCAAAAATCAATAGGATGACAAAGCATGAGTTTGAATTCTAATAGCCCGGACAATGAGGGGTCTGTGCAGGAACCTGAGTCGGCTATTCTCCGGCGCTACGGAGATTCGAGTAAAAATCAGGACAAGAGTACGCGGAAGACGCCGCAGGGCGGATCGGCTGCGGTCTCGCCTGCCGTCTCATCTGCCCCGGAGGTCTCATCCCTCATTCCCAGGCTCCTACCTGGGAACGCCGGAACCCTGTACCAACAACCAAAAACCCAGGTAATTTCCATCGATCGGGGTTTAGAAATTGTCCGCAACCACCACCAACTGGGACAAACTCAACAAGCGATCGACATCTTTAGACAAATTCTCTATAACTTTCCCGAACAGGCCAATACTCTCTATTATCTGGGGTCATTTCTCCATACAAAAGATAATTTTGATGAAGCGATCGCCCTCTACCAAAAGGCCATCGCCAGTGACCCAGCTCATATTGAAGCCCGACTTAACTTAGGATTGGCTATTTGTAAGCAAGGAGACCCGGAAAAGGCGATCGCCATCTACCAGGAGGCTTTAAGCATCAAACCAGATTGGGCTGAGATTTACTATAACATAGGCAATGCTCTCCAGGAACAAGAGAAATACGAAGAGGCGATCGCCAGTTACAAGCAGGCGATCGCCCTAAAGCCAGACTATCCTAAAGCTTACAATAACTGGGGCAAATGCCTGAAAACAGTAGGGCGGTTAGATGAGGCGATCGCCCAATACCAGCAGGCGATCGCCCAGGACCCGCAGTACGCCGGGGCCTATAATCGTCTGGGGAACACCCTCAAGCGACAGGGTAAAATAGCCGAGGCGATCGCCCAATACCACCAGGCCCTGGCCATCGAGCCCAACTACGTAGAAGTTCACAATAACATGGCCCTAGCCCTGCAAACAGAAGGACGTTTAGAAGAAGCGATCGGGTATTACAACAAATCCATAGAGTTGAGACCCAATGATGCTACAACCCATTTTGCCCGGGCCTTTACCTGGCTATTAAAGGGCGATCTGCCCTCAGGTTGGCATGAATATGAATGGCGTTGGGACGATGACATAGTACCGCCCCATCATTTTAAGCAACCTCTGTGGGATGGTTCCTACCTAGAAGGCGGTACTATTCTCATATACGCAGAACAAGGACTGGGTGATAATATTCAGTTTATCCGCTACGCCCCTCTGGTAAAAGAACGGGTGGGACGAGTAATAGTAGAATGTCCTGAAAGCTTAGTCCGACTGTTTGCCACTGTCCCGGGAATAGATCGAGTAGTAAGTCAGGGTATCCTAGGCAGTCCCCAGGAAAGGAGGGCATTGCCAGAGTTTGACGTCCAGGTTCCTTTGATGAGTTTACCCCGCATTCTGTGTACGACTCTAGAGAATATTCCCGCTTCAATACCTTATTTGCGGACCGTGGGGGGGACCGGGGGGGAGATCCTCGATGACGCTACAATTAAAGTGGGTTTTGTCTGGGCGGGTACTGATTTATATCTGCACGATCTGACTCGCTGCCGTTCTTGTTCCCTGGATCTTTTCCTGGAACTTTTGGATATTCCCACGGTCCGCGGACAGTCCGTAAAATCAGTTACTTTATATAGTCTGCAAAAAGAACCTTCAGAGGAAGCGCTAAAGCGCTTACTAAAATCGGAAAGAATGGTATCTCTACATGAGGAATTGAATGATTTTGCAGATACGGCAAATGCTATCGCTGGGCTCGATTTAGTTATTTCCATAGACACGTCGGTGGTCCATTTAGCGGGGGCGATGGGCAAACCTGTCTGGGTGCTATTACCTTTAGCATCCGACTGGCGCTGGATGCTAAATAGATCGGACAGTCCTTGGTATCCGACTATGCGTTTGTTCCGTCAGAGTCAACCGGGAAATTGGCAAGGGGTGTTCGCGCAAGTAAAATCTGCCTTGCAGTCCTTAGTACACAAAGCTTCCCAGGCTGCGCCAGAGAACGAGGGAAATCTAGCAGTTGACAACGAACGCACTTTAATTAACAATCAACAATTAGCAATTGCTTTAGCACATCACCAGGCGGGACGCCTAGAAGCAGCGGAAAACATCTATCGGCAAATTATTGCTAACCAACCGGAAACAGCGCCGGACCAAGCCCCTTCGCGCAGCGGCCCGACGCCAGGAGGGCTAGCTTGGCATTTACTGGGATCGTCAATTGACAATTGTCAATTGGCTTACGCAGAAGATCATTTTAACCTGGGGGTGACATTACAAAAACAGGGTCGCTATGAAGAGGCGATCACCCAGTATGAGTTAGCTTTGCAACTAAGACCCGACTATGCTGATGCTTATCATAATATCGGCGTGGCCTTGCAGCAGACTGGGAAACCAGAACGGGCGATCGGCTACTACCAAAGGACTCTAAGTATTAAACCTGACTACATCGACGCTTACAATAATATGGGTCATGCCATGTATGAGCTGCGCCGTACCGATGAGGCGATCGCGGCCTACAGCAAAACCCTGGAGATCGACCGGTCAAATGTCGAAGCACATTTCGCCCGATCGCTAACATTGCTTTACGCTAACAATTTTACAGCTGGATTTGCCGAATATCATTGGCGCTGGCACCTACCAGGTAAAGTTATGCCCACTTTTCGGCAACCCCTGTGGAAAGGAGAGGAACTGGCAGGACGGACCATTTTATTACATGCCGAACAGGGGTTGGGAGATACAATTCAATTTATTCGTTATGTCCCCCTGGTGGCCCAATGGCATCCGCGCGCGATCGTCTGTGCCTGCAGACCTTCCTTAGTGCGATTGTTTTCCACCATTCCCAGTATCAGCAAGCTAGTATCTGTAGTTGATGAATCAGTAGAATTTGATGTTCATGCCCCCTTGATGAGTCTCCCAGGCATACTCGGTACGACTGTCCAGACAATTCCTGCCCAAATTCCTTACCTGCATCCCGTTCCAGACAACCCCCTTACGTTCCCAGGCTCCGCCAGGGAACGAGTAACCATCAACCGTCAACCGTCAACCATTAACATCGGAATAGTTTGGGCCGCAGGTGCATGGGGCGAAAACAGACTTCAGAGTCCTCAACGTCTCCGTTCTTGCGGATTAAACTATTTTCTGGATTTGCTGGGCATACCGGGTCTGGTCTTCTATAGCTTGCAAAAAGGCTCCCGGACAGTCTCTCCCCTTGGGGAGGACTCCGGATCGTATGTAAATGCCCGGGCAGTTGACGCCACCGATACTCCTATTCGCGACCTCAGTCCGCAGCTTTCGGACTTCGCCGATACTGCTAGCGCGATCGCTGGGCTCGACCTAGTCATCTCAGTAGATACTGCCGTTCCCCACTTAGCAGGCGCTTTAGGAAAACCTGTTTGGATGCTGCTACCCTTTGCCCCTGACTGGCGCTGGCAGTGCAGTCCGAACGGAGAAGAGACTCCTTGGTATAGCACCATGCGACTATTTCGTCAAGCATCTCCAGGAGATTGGCAGGGGGTTTTTCAGCAAGTCTGGAACAGTTTATTAGAATTGGTCAATGACTTAAGTTCGACAGAGAAGGCTGTGAAAAAGCGGAAAAAGCCTGCGTTCCCAGGCAGGAGCCAGGGAACGAGAGCAAATAATAAAGGTTTCGGCACTCAATTTAAGCCTCCAACCCCAACAGCGTTCCCAGGCAGCGCATCCCGGAGCAGCGCCAGATCCCCGGGTAACGCCCCCTCCGCTGCCAGAGCGGAGAGGAGAGCAGCCAGGGAACGAGAGCAGTCTAACACTGTGCCGGAAAAATCAGCAATCCAGTTACTAGTAGCCGGGTTTCAAGCTCAGCAAAGTGGTAAGCTAGATGCAGCGATCGTCTGCTATAGTAAAGCAATTAGTATCTCCCCGGAGTTTGCCAAAGCCCATCGCTGCCTGGGCATGGCCCTGAAAAAACAGGGTAAGCTTGCGGAGGCCACTCAGCATTATCAGCGGGCCATTAATCTCAAGCCAGATTTGCTGGAAGCTTATATTAATCTGGGCGTGGTCTTCCGCAAGCAGGGGATGTCTCAAGAGGCGATCGCTGCCTATGAAAAGGCTTTGGAAATTAACCCCAATGCCGCTAATGTCCATAATAATATCGGGAATGTCTATCGAGACCTGAGTAGATTTGATGAAGCGGCCAGTTCCTATCAAAAGGCGAGCGCCCTGGACCCGGACTGCGTAGACCCGATCGTCAGTTTGGGCTCGATTTTCCAAGAACAGGACAAGGTGGAAGATGCCATCGCCATGTACGAGCGGGCGATCACCATAGAACCAAATTCGGCCTCAGTCTTCAGCAACTTGGGCGTGGCACTCAAGGATGTGGGACGCTTAGATGAAGCTAAAACCCAATTGCAACAGGCGATCGCCTTGGATCCCAACTATGCTATAAGTTATAGTAACCTGAGTTCGGTTCTAGAAGAAATGGACCAACTGGACGCAGCAGAGGCCATGTCCCGCAAGGCGATCGCCCTGGACCCTAACTTCACCGATGCTTACCATAATTTGGCCGTGGCCCTGCACAGAAAATGTCAGTTGCAAGCATGTATTGCTAGCTACGAACGGGCGATAGACTTAAACCCCCAGTTTGCGGAAGCCCACATGGGTTTAGCGATTACCTTAATGAAAACTGGGATTCTCCAGCGGGGTTTTGCGGAGTACGAGTGGCGCTGGCAACTGAAACACATACAGGGCCCGGGATTAACTCAACCTGACTGGCAGGGCGAGTCCCTGGAGGGCAAAACAATTTTACTGTACACCGAACAGGGATTTGGCGATACGATTAATTTTATCCGTTACGCCCCCTTGGTCCGGGCCCGGGGTGCTAACGTAAAAGTAATAGTCATGTGTAAGCCCGCAGTCTATCGTCTGTTGCAGACAGTAGATGGCATCGACCAAGTGGTCATCAAGGGCGAAGAGTTGCCCTCCTTTGACGTGAAAGCTGCTTTGCTGAGTTTGCCCCGCATCCTGGGTACGACTTGGGAAACTATTCCTACTACTGTGCCTTACGTAAAAGCTGTACCCACCGTTCCGGAAAAATCGGAAATGCTAACGGGAGAAGAAGCGCTAAAGCGCTTACTACAAACACAGCAAGCGTTCCCAGGCGGGAGCCAGGGAACGAGGGTGGGAATAGTCTGGGCCGGGAATCCTTCTAATAAAAATGACCGCCGCCGTTCTACCAGTCTGTCCTATTTTCAGCAACTGTTGGAAATTCCCGGCATCGCTTTCTATAGTCTCCAAAAGGGCAGCAGGACCGCAGATATTACTCCCGATATTAGCAATTTGGTTCATCTCGGACAGCCCCTATTGAAGGATTTTGCCGATACCGCAGCAATTGTCCAGCAACTTGATTTGGTGATTACTGTAGATACCTCGGTTGCTCACCTGGCCGGGGCCCTCGGTAAACCTGTATGGGTGCTGCTGTGCTATTGTCCTGATTGGCGCTGGGGATTGGAACGCGAAGATTCTCCTTGGTATCCAACTATGCGCCTGTTCCGCCAAAAGCAACCTGGGGATTGGTCCGAACTGTTTGCCCGAGTTAAATCAGCTTTATTGTCATGGTCTGGCGAGGTCGATTGTGTACCTGTAGGGACAGAGTCTGCAACAAGTGACTCAACAGAAGTAGCAGCCTTCCCTGGCAGTCCCCAGGGAACGGAAGTAGCAGCCTTCCCTGGCAGTCCCCAGGGAACGGAAGTAGCAGCCTTCCCTGGCAGTCCCCAGGGAACAGAAGAAGCGCTAAAGCGCTTACTACGAACGGAGGATATTACATCTCTTTTACAAGCTGGAGTGCAGCATCAACAAGGAGGACGCCTGGAAGCCGCACGCAGTATCTATCAGCAAATTCTCCAGGCACAACCTCATAATGTCGATGCACGCCAGCTTCTGGGAGTCGTTGCTTATCAAATGGATAATGCAGAAGAGGCGATCGCCCATTATCGCCTGGCCCTGGAGTTGAATCCCAACTATCCCCATGTTCAGAATAACTTGGGTGCGGCTCTCTGGAAGCTGGAAAGAGCTGCTGAGGCTATACACCACTACAAGAAGGCGATCGCCCTGAAGCCGGATTACGTCGATGTTTACAATAATCTGGGCATGGCCTTGATGCGGGAAGACCGCACTGATGAGGCTATTAGCGCATATCAGCAGTTGCTATCTCTCAAACCCGACTATGCTGAAGCTCATATTAACCTGGGTTTGGCATGGCGAGAACGGGGGAATGTAAGCCAGGCGATCTGCCATTATCAGCAGGCCCTGGCCCTGCAACCCCAAAACCCCGGCACGACTGGCGTGGTCCACCTCTACCTGGCGATCGCGCACTTATTAAATGGGGATTTTCCCCGAGGTTTTGTAGAATATGAATGGCGCTGGCATCAAAAAGGATTTTCCCTAGGACATTACCTGCATAATGTTTGGGATGGTAGCCCCCTGGAGGGGAAAACCATCTTGCTGCGAGGGGAACAGGGTTTTGGCGATGCCATGCAATTTATCCGCTATTTGCCCATGGTACGGGCCCGCAAACCCGATCGCGTTGTTGTCGAATGTCAGCAATCTCTGGTTCGTCTCTTTGAAACTCTAGAGGGGGTGGATCAATTGGTGGTTAAGGGTGGTCCTTTACCGTCGTTGGATTTGCAGGCTCCCTTGATGAGTTTGCCTCGCATTCTGGGTACTACTTTAGAGACAATTCCTTGCCAGGTCCCTTATTTGCGTGCTGTCGAGTCGGAGGCGGTAAGGTGCTTGCTGGGATCTGAGTTGCGGATGAAGGTGGGCATCGTTTGGGCGGGCAGTACTATGAATAAGTCCGATCGCCATCGTTCTATGAGCTTATCTCATTTTCTGCCTCTCCTACAAATGGATGCTGTTTCTTTCTACAGTCTCCAAAAGGGCGATCAGTCCGCGGACGGCCCGAGAAATCGGGTGGCAGATATTACCCAGGATATCCCCAATCTGGTCAATCTGGACCCACATATCCATGACTTTGCTGACACCGCTGCGATTATCGAACAACTCGATCTAGTCATCACGGTAGATACGGCAGTTGCTCATTTAGCAGGTGCTCTCGGAAAACCTGTATGGGTGCTGCTTGCTTTTGCTTCTGACTGGCGCTGGATGTTGGAACGCCCAGATTCTCCCTGGTATCCTACCATGCGCCTGTTCCGCCAGCAAAAACGGGGCGATTGGTCCTTTGTATTTGCTGCTGTCAAACAGGCATTGCAGGAGATTGTTGCGCATTCTTGCTGAAAGTGAGATCCCTTCGGGTGCGGTCACAAGTAGTTGATAACCCGATTTTTCGGGCCGTCCGCGGACCGTAGGGGGCCTATAATCATGCCCCTGCGCAGCGGAGGGGGCGTTACCCGGGGAGCTGGGGCTTTGTTCCTGTAGCCGGGCCTCTCGTTCCCACGGCTCTGCCTGGGAACGGGGCCGCCCGGGTGCGGTCACAAGTAATTGATAACCCGAAGCAGGCGGAGGGCCCCCTCCGCTGCGAGGAGAGGGGCCTATAATCATGCCCCTGCTCCGCAGGGGCATTGTTCCTTTCCTGTAGCCGGGCCCTTTAGGGTTTGGGCTACCAACGGGTTTTGACCACCTTCTTTTGATGCGATCGCCCCCTATGGCCAGCGACACTGCTTGACTTTCGCGAACTGGCATTGTAAGCTAGACCTATACCCAGATCCAATGAGGAGCCCATTATGCCATGAAAATTCTGCACGGCACCTGGATACCCCAAGGGGAAGATGATTTTATCCAAACTGGTGGGTTTTATCTGTGGGTGGAAACCTCGGATCCCCCCCCAAAAAGCCGTAAAAGACAGCCAGTGTCCCCGAAGAGCTTTCGGTGTCCCCCGGGATCGCCTCGTGCACTACCCGGGGGACACCGAACTCGCACTACTCCGGGGACACCGTCCGCAAATCGCCATCCGGGACAGTTAACAGGAAATGAGTTTTCCGCCTTCCTGGTCGTGGCGTTGGGAATTGCCAAATCCCCCGACCTTAGCGAGCAGATTTCTCCTAAATATTTTATTCTGCCCAGCACTGAAGGTGTACCCCTACCTTCTGTAGAATTGCTTCGCTATCTGGAAGCGGAACCGGAGGAACCTTCCCAATGGCAAGCTTGGGAAATTGACTGCTATCAAGTTAAATCAGTAATTAAAGTTCTTAGCGATTTGCATTTTCTGGCCCTCTATAACTCTACCGTTCCGGAAAAATCGGAAATCGGGTTGGGTGCCGATCTTCTCTTCTGGTATCACTATACCCAGTCCTTCAAGCAAGTTATCCTCAAGGACCAATATATCCCGGCCTTTAAGTATCGGGAGTTGCCAGCGACGAATGGCAAGGGCAAAAAGAAAACCCCCGCTTTTGAAATCTATACTGGTTGGGAAATAATTTCCGAACAGTATGAATCCAAAATCGCAGCATATATCGATTATATGCCCTTGGCCTGCGTTGCAGGAAAGACAAGCCCAGAAGAACTGGAATTTTACGATAGCCCTACCTTACTGCGCCATTTTTCCGAATGCTTGTTGCAGAATATCGTTGTCAATACTCCCTGGATGGCGGCCTTTGACAAGAAAATTAGCGGTTCTCAATTACTCTCGAGATCTATTCATTCCCCAGTAAGCCGACAGAATAATCCCGAGGTGATGGCAGAATATCAACAATGGCAAGGTTGGAAGTCTCAGATGATTGGGGCCCAAACAGCGACAGCTTTTCACCTGGGTTTTCAGCTAGAGTCGCCGGAGTCCGACGAAGAAGATGATTGGCAGATTAAATTTCTGGCTTCCTTAAAAAAAGACCCGTCCCTGAAACTGGAATTGGTGGATTATTGGCATCTGGCACCGGCAGCGAAAAAGGCGATGCAAAAGCAATTTGGTCGAGATTTTGAGAAAAAATTGCTGTTAAATTTGGGCTATGCGGCCCGCATGTATCCCCAAATATGGAAGGGATTGGAAACCGATCGGCCAGTGGGTTTTCTCTTGACGATAACAGAAGCTTTTGTCTTTCTCAAGGAAAGTGCTTGGGTATTGGAAGATGCTGGTTATAAGGTCATGGTTCCCGCCTGGTGGACGCCGGCGGGCCGCCAGCGGGCGAAAATTCGTCTGAGGGCTTCTTCCTCTAAGAAAGCTGCACCTGCCTCGGCGGGGAAAGGCTATTTTAATCTGCAGACGATCGTCCAATATGAATACGAACTGGCGATCGGGGGCCAAGCAGTTAGCGCCGAAGAATGGCAGCAGTTAGTTAATGCCAAAACTCCCTTAGTCAAATTCAGGGGCCAGTGGATAGAGTTAGACCAAAATCAGATGCAGCAAATGCTGGATTTTTGGGCTAATCACAGTGAAGAACAGCCGGAAATGACTCTGTTAGAGTTGTGGAAAAAAACGGCAGAAGGTACGGAAGAATGGGAACTGGAACCGGACGCCGCATTAGGGGAAATGATGGCCGGATTACACGACCCCAGCTTGCTGGAACCAATTGCAAATCCCCCACTGTTGCAAGGTACTCTCCGAGAATATCAGAAACGGGGTGTTTCCTGGATTCAATATCTCGAACATCTGGGATTAAATGGTTGTCTGGCCGATGACATGGGGCTGGGCAAGTCTTTACAAGTAATTGCCCGCTTGGTCACCGAACGGGATCTAGAAAATACTGGCGATCGTATCTCACCAACCCTGTTAATTGCCCCTACCTCGGTAGTCGGGAATTGGCAAAAAGAAATCGAAAAGTTTGCCCCTAACCTGCAAAGTATGATTCATCATGGTAGCAGTCGGATCGAGGATGAAAAAGGATTCCAGACTGCTAGCTTAAAGCAGGATATCGTGATTACTTCCTTTACCATAGCCCGCAAAGATGCTAAACTGTTACAAGGAGTCCCTTGGCAGCGGATCGTCTTGGATGAAGCCCAAAATATTAAGAATCCTAAAGCGGCCCAAACTAAGGCCATCTTAAAGCTTTCCGCCCACCATCGTCTAGCCTTAACGGGGACGCCGGTGGAAAATCGCTTATTAGATTTGTGGTCGATTTTTAATTTTCTCAATCCCGGTTATTTAGGCAAGGAGGCCCAATTTAGAAAGAGTTTTGAACTGCCCATTCAAAAGGAAAATAATAAAATCCAGGCCGGAGTCTTAAAGAAGTTGGTCGAACCCTTTATCCTGCGGCGGGTGAAGACGGATAAGCAGATTATTAAAGATTTGCCCGATAAGGTAGAACACAAGCAATATTGTAATTTGACTCGGGAACAAGCTTCTTTATATGAAGCAGTTGTCAAGGATGTCGAGGAACAGTTACAAGAGGTCGAGGGTATTCAGCGCAAGGGTTTGATTTTATCTACCCTCATGAAGCTAAAGCAAATTTGCAATCATCCCCGCCAGTTCCTTCAAGATGGCAGCGAATTCTCTCCCGATCGATCGCACAAATTTGCCCGCCTGGGGGAAATGACGGAAGAGGTCATCTCGGAAGGGGAAAGCTTGTTAATCTTCACCCAGTTTACCGAGATTGGCGAGGCCCTGCAAAAATATTTGAAGCTGACCATGCATTACAATACCTATTACCTCCATGGGGGCACGAGTCGGCCAAAACGGGAACAAATGATTGCCGAGTTTCAAGACCCGGAAACTGACCCCACAGCTTTTATCCTCTCCTTAAAAGCAGCCGGGGTGGGAATTACCCTCACTAAGGCCAATCATGTTTTCCATTTTGACCGCTGGTGGAATCCCGCTGTTGAAGACCAAGCGACCGATCGGGCCTTTAGAATTGGTCAAGAAAAAAATGTGTTCGTCCATAAATTTGTTACCCTAGGTACTTTGGAGGAACGCATCGACCAGACGATCGAAGATAAGAAAAAGGTCGCTAGCACGATCGTTAGTTCTGATGAATCTTGGTTGACGGAACTTGATAATGAAAGCTTTAAGCAGTTAATTGCCTTAAATCGTCAAGCTATTGTCTAGTATTCATCCATATTTGTCTCATGGCCCCGTCGGGGGTTTGTATTTTGTTTTAATAAATAGTTTATATATTTTTGATAAATTAGCAATTAGCAATTTACAATTCGCAAAAGGAGAAATCTCAGAATGGCAAAACAACAATTTAGCAAAATTTGGTGGGGAAAGCGATTCATTGCGGCCCTAGAAAGGTTTTCTGACTCTGCTAGACTGGGGCGAGGCCGCAGTTATGCCCGCAATGGCAAGGTCAAAGAATTCCAGATTGTTGATGGCAGAATTAAGGCCCGGGTGAGGGGATCGATTAATCGTCATTTGGGGGTTTACAAGGAACATTTATATAAGACAAAGATTGAATTTAAAAAGATTTCCTCTGCCGATTGGTCTAAGGCCATCTCCTACCTGGGGTCGAAAGCTAGCTTGGTCTCTAAACTGTTGATGAATGAGGTGCCCGACAATATTGATGATGCTTTTGGTCACCTGAATTTGCATTTATTACCTTACCGCAGCGATGAATTTCATACCAGTTGTTCCTGTCCGGACTTGTCAAACCCCTGTAGACATATTGCTGGGGTTTATTACTTAGTGGCCTCGGAGTTGGACCGAGACCCCTTTTTACTCTTTGAACTGCGGGGCCTTGAAAGGTCAACGTTGCAAGCAGAACTGGCTCAAACTCCTCTGGGAAAGGTTCTTTCTGAGGCGATCGCTACCCCAGAAAGCCCGAATGCTGCGCGAAAATCTTACTATACCACCCCAGAAAAGCTAGAGTTACCAGATGTAAGGCATCCCAAAGATTTTTGGCACGGGGCCAAGCGCTTACCTCAACAGGTGGAAACAGCAGCGGTAGCTAGCATTCCCGCGATCGCGGTTAAAAAAGCTGGAGATTTCCCCCCTTTTTGGCGCCAGGATAATTCTTTCATTGAAGTGATGGAGGAATTGTATCAGCGCGTTCGCACCAAAAATAAAGGCGCTGGCCTTGCTTGATTTTAGGGGCGATCGCGTTGCCCGACGCCAGGAGGGCTAGACCGGCCCCGGCGACATTAGCAGCAGTTGCCGATCTAATGCCCCCCTGTTGAAATCGCCAGTGCCAAGGCTCCATAGCGGTTAATTATTAAAATTTTGTAAAGTATTGTTAAACTTGGTGCTTTCTGGAGGAATAATGGGTTATGGTTATGGAGTTTAATACAATGTCAGGAGAAGGGAAAACAGGATGGCAAAGCGCGGCAAAAGGAAAAAACTCAAAGTTGGCAGGAGACCGAAGCAAGTTGAAAGAACTCCTAGAGGATATTCTCAATTAATTGCCCAAGCAGCAGTCCATTACCAAAGAGGACAAGTAAGGGAAGCAGAACAGATATACTTGAGGATTCTCCAGCAGCACCCCAATGATGCAGATGTCCTGACATGCCTCGGGTGGCTCGCCTATTCTCAGGGCCAGTACGAACGAGCGATTCAATTATACCAACAGTCCCTAGCCTACAACTCGAAGGCCAATCCTGAATTGCATAATAACATGGCCATAGCCTTAGTAGAAACAGGTAAGACAAATGAGGCGATCGGGCATTTGCAGCAAGCGATCGGCCTGCGCCCAGATTACGCAGAAGCTCGTAATAACCTAGCACAGCTAATCTCGTCAAACCTGTCCCCACAGCAGAAGGATTCAATAACTATTTCCCCCGAGACAAAGACAAAATTGCAGATCGCCATAACCCATCAACAAGCGGGGAAGTGGCAAGATGCAGAACGGATATACCACAAACTTCTCCAGCAAGACCCGTATAATGTTAATGTAATTCAAGAGCTAGGCGATCTATATTGTCGCAGGAGTAAACTAGAAGGGGCGATCGGCTATTATCGTCAGGCCCTGTCCCTGAAACCCAATAGCCCGGAATTGCTCTCCAAAATCGGTTCTACCCTCGTAGAACAGAACAAGATAGACGAGGCGATCGACCACCATCGGCAAGCCTTAACCCTAGACCCCAATCACATCTACGGCCATTGGGGTCTAGCAATGGCACTGCTAATAACCGGAGACTTACAGCAGGGATTTGCCGAACATGAATGGCGATGGCAAATGCCGCTAGTTGCCCAGCACACACCCTATCACTCCTTACCTTACCCCCTTTGGGATGGAACGCCATTGGCTGGACAGACTATTTTACTTTATGAAGAACAGGGTTTGGGTGATTCGATCCAGTTTATTCGCTACGCCCCCTTAGTAAAGCAGCAGGGTGGTAAGGTAATTGTTGCTTGCTCTCAAGCATTAAAGCGATTATTCTCTACTATACCAGAGATTGATCGCATAATCGTCAATGGAGACCCCCCGCCAGAAATTCACTTCCGCGCCCCCCTCATGAGTTTACCTTATCTGCTGGGGACCACGATCGAATCCATTCCGGCCCGAATTCCCTACCTATACCCAAAAGAAGCCGAAAGCGCTAAAAGCACCACACCGGAGACATCCACGTCAGACAAGCTTAAAGTGGGAATTGTTTGGGCCTCGAAACCAAACCATCTTACCTTTTCCAAGCGTTCCTGCGATCTAGATAGCTTTTTACAACTGCTTACTCTTCCCGACATTACCCTATATAGTCTCCAAAAGAATTTCCCCCAACCCCCGGAACTCCAAAACAACAAAAATATTATTTTCCTTGGAGATAAATTGAATGACTTTGCCGATACCGCCGCGATTATCCAAGAATTAGACCTAATAATTACAGTTGACACCTCAGTAGCCCATCTAGCCGGCGCCCTAGCCAAACCAGTTTGGACCCTGCTTGCCTTTAGCCCCGACTGGCGCTGGATGTTAGATCGAGAGGACTCACCCTGGTATCCGACTATGCGTCTGTTCCGTCAGTCCCAACCTGGAGATTGGACGGGAGTATTTGTAGAGGTGAAAGCAGTGTCTCAGTCGGAATCAGTAGCAGAATACCCAGTCCCCCAGTCAGACATCGAGGGGGGACACAGACCCGGGCAAGCATTGGCCCGGAACCCAAACCATAATGTTGACGAGCGCTCCTTGACGAACAGGGCGCTAGTAGCATACAAGGAAGGCAGGTTGACAGCAGCAGCACAGTTATGCCAAGAAATTATTCGGCATTTTCCTGAAAACACGGAAGCATTGAATTTAATGGGGGCGATCGCCCAAGCCCATAGTCACAAAGGCATAGGCCTCGGGCAACAAGGAAAGAGAGCCGAAGCGATCGAGCAATTCCAGCAAGCCATAGCACTGGAACCAAAGCAAGCGAGACATCACATCGGCCTAGCAATAGTCCTGCAAGAGCAAGGGTTAATAGACGAAGCCATAACCCACTACCAACAGGCCCTCGCCCAGCAAGCCCGCATACCCCTAATCTACAACAACCTAGCCATAGCCCAAGAAAAACAAGGGAAAATCGACCTAGCCCTCAGCAACATCAAGCAAGCCATCGCCCTACAGCCCAACTACATAGAAGCCCACTTCAACCACGGGAACATCCTCAGCAACATAGGCCAGACAGCAGAAGCCATCCAAGCATACCAGCAAGCCATCCACCACAAACCAGACTACCCCGAGCCCCACATCACCCTAGGGAGGCTGCTCCTGCAACAAGGAAAGCTAAAACAAGGATTCGCCGAATTTGAATGGCGCTGGCAAATCGAACCCTTCGCCCGCGAAAAAGCATACTATCCAGTCCATCGCCCCCAATGGGACGGAACCCCCCTCAAAGGCCGCACCATCCTCCTTTACTGCGAACAAGGACTAGGCGGCGCCATCCAATTCATCCGCTACGTACCATTAATCCAGCAGCAAAACGGGCGCATCCTAGTAGAATGCCGCAAACCATTACTGCGGTTATTTAGTACAGTCCCAGCGATCGCCCAACTAATAGAAAGAGGCACACCTCGGCCCCACTTCCACCTGCAAGCCAGCCTAATGAGCTTACCCCATATATTCGGAACCACCCTCGACACCATACCCGCCCAAACCCCCTACTTGCAGAGCCAACCCCCCTCAGCAGCCCTAAAGCACCTACTAGCCAGAACAGCCACACAGAAAATAGGCATAGCCTGGCGGACAAGCCCCACCAGCGACACCGCGAAAGACCGCGCCTGTACCCTATCAGACTTTTTACCGCTCCTAGAGCTCAGCGGCATTGCCTTCTACATTCTCCAGAAAGGACAACAAAAGGCTTCAATAGCCCAATTGGGCTTTCGAGATAAAAATCTCATCGATTTAGATGCGGAGTTGCAAGATTTGGCCGATACGGCTGCTGCGATGCAACAACTAGATTTAATCATCACAGTAGATACAGCAGTGGCCCATCTGGCAGGGGCCCTAGGAAAACCAGTATGGGTGTTGCTACCGTTCGTCCCGGACTGGCGTTGGATGTTAGATCGAGAGGACTCCCCCTGGTATCCGACTATGCGTCTGTTCCGTCAGTCCCAACCTGGAGATTGGACGGGAGTATTTGTAGAGGTGAAAGCAGTCTCTCAATTGTCTCAGTCCAAATCAATAGCAAGTTCCCCAGTTTCCCGGACGCAGAGCGAACCCGAACAAACCCACAACACAAAACCCCAACTGCAGATCGCCCTAGCCCATCACCAAGCAGGAAAATTGCAAGATGCCGAACGGATATACCAGCAAATACTCCAGCAAGAACCCCATAACATCCACATCCTGCAACTCCTAGGCCAGCTATATTATCAAACAGGTCAACTAGAACAAGCCGGCAGCTATTATAGTCAGGCCCTGACCCTGAACCCCAACAGCCCGCAACTCCTCTGCATCTATGGTGATACCATGACAGGGCGAGGCAAGATAGAAGAAGCCATCAAGCAATTTCGGCAAGCCTTAGCCCTAGACCCCAAATTCGTCTGCGGCCATTGGGGTCTAGCAGTGGCATTGCTGCTATCTGGAGACATGCAACAGGGCTTTGCCGAGTATGAATGGCGTTGGCAACTACCAGAACTCGCCCAGCGTCCCTGCTACACCCTACCCGTACCCCTCTGGAAAGGAACCCCATTAGCAGGACAGACGATATTACTTTATGAAGAACAAGGATTAGGTGATTCGATCCAGTTTATTCGCTACATCCCCCTAGTAAAGCAGCTAGGTGGTAAAATAATTGTTTCCTGCTCACAAGAACTAAAGCGACTATTCTCCACCATACCAGAGATCGACCTCCTAATCACAGATAGAGACCCCCTGCCAGAAATAAACCTTCGCGCCCCCCTCATGAGTTTGCCTCATCTGCTGGAAACTACTATGGAAAATATCCCGGCCCAAGTTCCTTATTTATACGCCAAAGAAGAGGATGCCGTAAAGTACAGTGGATCGCTACAAACGTCAGATAAGTTTAAGGTGGGTATTGTTTGGGCCTCAAAACTAAACGATCCTACCTCCGGCAAGCGTTCCTGCGACCTCAAGCAATTCTTAAAACTGCTGCTTTCTCTGCCTGGCATGACTTTCTATAGTCTCCAAAAGGATTTCCCCCCACCCCTGGAACTGCAAGACAACAAAAATCTAATTTTCCTCGGAGATAAATTGACTGACTTTGCCGATACTGCTGCGATTATCCAAGAATTGGATTTGGTGATTACTATAGATACCGCAGCGGCCCATCTGGCCGGGGCTTTGGGAAAACCGGTTTGGACTCTCTTGCATTTTGCCCCTGACTGGCGCTGGATGCGCGATCGCCCAGATTCTCCCTGGTATCCGACTATGCGCCTGTTCCGTCAGTCCCAACCTGGAGATTGGACGGGAGTATTTGCAGAGGTGGAAGCAGCATTGCGGTTCACCCTAGCCCAACGTTACCAGGCCCGGCCTGGTAACGAGGGAAAGTTGCAGGATGCCGAACGGATTTACTACGAACAGCTCCCGCAAACGGCGGATAACGCTGATACCATTTATCTACTAGGCTCGCTGTATCAGAGCGCTGGTAAACTAGATGAGGCGATCGGGTACTTTCGGCTAGCCCTAGCCCTAGACCCCAACTCCGTCTACGGTCATGTTTTTCTAGGAACAGCATTGCTGCTATCTGGAGACTTGCAACAGGGACTTGCTGAGCATAATTGGCGTTGGCGAATCCCCGGATTTGCTAGGCCCGTCTACCACTTCCTACCAGCACCCCTGTGGGATGGATCGCCATTTCCAGGGCAAACCATCTTGCTTTATTCAGAATCGGGCTTAGGCGACGCCATCCAGTTTATTCGCTACGCCCCCTTGGTAAAGCAGTTGGCTGATAAAGTGATTGTTGCTTGCTCTCCAGCATTAAAGCGATTGTTCTCTACTATACCAGAGATCGATGGCTTCATCGAGGAATCCCCTTCATTGATGCCAGAAGTTCACCTTCGCGCCCGCATCATGAGTTTGCCTTATCTGCTGGATACTACTACGGAAGAAAAGATTCCGGCCCAAGTTCCTTATTTATACGCAAAAGAAGAGAACGAAGCCGTAAAGTACAGTGGATCGCTACGAACGTCAGATAAATTTAAGGTGGGTATTGTTTGGGCCCCGAAGACACAGGCTCTTGACTACGAAAGTCGTTCCTGCGATCTCAGTCACTTTTTACAACTGCTTTCTCTGCCAGGCATTACTTTGTATAGTCTCCAAAAGGATGTCCCCCAACCCCGAGAACTGCAAGACAACGCTAGCGCTAAAAATCTAATTTTCCTCGGAGATAAGTTGAATGACTTTGCCGATACCGCTGCGATTATCCAAGAATTAGATATAGTAATTACAGTTGATACCTCAGTGGCCCATCTGGCCGGCGCCCTCGCCAAACCAGTTTGGACCCTGCTTTGCTTTAACCCCGACTGGCGCTGGATGTTAGATCGAGAGGACTCTCCCTGGTATCCGACTATGCGTCTGTTCCGTCAGTCCCAACCTGGAGATTGGACGGGAGTATTTGTAGAGGTGAAAGCAG
>JACOMV010000067.1 GCA_014324065.1 Hormoscilla sp. SP12CHS1
ATGCTGATGGGAACAAATACGTTTAAGAACTGGTTTACTAAATGCTGTTATTGTACTAATTAAATAGCGAACAAGCTGTGTCAAGTAAGTTAATAACATTGCTAAAGAATTTGACATGAGATCAGAAGAAAGAAGAGAATTTGGAGAGTTCTTGGAGGATGAGAAAGCTACTGGGAATAGAGGAACCAAGAATGAACGGGGGGACTTTACATACCAAGAACTACGACAAAAGGCAAGGATTTTTTTAGGATTGGCAAGTAATGAGTATACCAGTTAAAGTCCAGAGAAGAACAATATTTAATGATTTAGAGGGAGTAAAAGAGATAACACAATTGATTGTGGGGGAAACTTGCTGGAGAGCAATAATGAGTTATGGAGATGAGCTAGTGCTTCATGCTGGAGCCAGAATTCCTTACTCGCAAAAATCTATGGTGGGTAAAGAGAAAGGATCCTGGATCTTAGGAACTAAGATAACAGAATGGCAGCTAGAGTGCAAGGGAGAAATGCTCTTCAGTTCCCAGTCTTTGCCAGAAATGCGAGACGAAATTCATGTGATAGAGGGAACTAAGATAACTGCTTTTGAAATCAGCACAGAACTAGGTTTGACTGTAGAATTCAGCAATGGTTGTCAATTAAAGCTTTTCCCAAATGAACAGGATGATTCCGATTTACCATACTACGAGTTATTCACACCCGATCGGATGGTCCTCAAGGTGGGCAAAGGGGCAAGTTTGTCTTATCTTCCGTCAGATTTACCTGAGAGCAATTAAAGGGGACTTGCTGCGGTTTTTATCGCCTTTCTAAACAACCCGCGCTTAAATTTGTGCTCTCACCCAAGCGCGAAAAGCTTTCATCGTCTTATTCCTTCCCTGAATCTTACACTGATTGAGGTATTGCGGTATCACCTCTTTTACTGGCAAATTCAGGAAATGAGGGCTAATATCTGATTCTACATACTGACCTTTTTGCAGCACATTAATTTTCAACTTCCCTTTCTCGAAGCGCCAAAGTTCTGAGACTCCCAATTTCTCGTATATACTGGGATGGGTACGAGAAGTCACGTCAATTTCTAAAGCCAAATCTGGTGGGGGGTCTTTTGTCAAGTCTAAGCGATCCTTGCCGCGTACTGCTGCCTCATTTTCAATGTAAAAACAGTTGTCCGGTTCTATACCTTGCTGCATCAATTGATTTTTGAAAGTTGTAGAACCTAGACACCAAAATTCAATGTCTAGTTCTTCCAAAAGGGCTTTTACTAAGTCGCCAATAATTTCTTTTCCGCTTTCGTGTTCAGGTAATGGTGTCATGATTTCCAAGGTGCCGTTATCATAAGCGACTCTAGATCCGCGATGTTCTCCTAAATCCTCTAAAATTGCTTCAAACTCTTGCCAGCTGATATCTTTGAGCAGCACTCGCTGTCCTGGCGGTACGGTTACTTGTTTGACTTCTACTAGCATTTTCTACTCCGTTATAACTGGAAAATAGCAGATTTTTTACGATCTAATAGTCAAGTAAACTGTCTACAAACATGACTCAGGAATAGTAAAGTAAAAGCTAGTGCTGACACCCAACTCAGATTATACCCAGATGCTGGTGAGCCTCAACAATCTTCTTACAGATGGCTAAACCAATCCCAGTGCCTGAATATTCCTCGGCAGAGGTTGGAAAATCTCAAAGATGCTTTCAAAATGTTCTGATTCTATGCCAATGCCATTATCATGAATGCCAAACTGCCATTCACGTAATTTGTCTCTCATTTCTACGGAAATATTCACTCCTTCGCGCTGATTCGGGGCAGCTATATTTAATCCCATTGGCAATTAGGTTTGGGAATAGCTGTGCTAGTTGCCATTCATTGGGCATGACTATAGTAATTCGACCAGGTGAGGGAATAGCTGGCAACGTATGGGCATATTTTCATAGGTGATTATAGCATTACTAGAGGCGATCGCCCCTAGTAAATTGCTCAGGACCTGTTCTAGAACCTGGTTGCAGTCAGTCCCATCCAAGACAAACTCGCTGCCGTTTGTAGTAAGGACTTTAGTCCTTGCCGTTTGTAGTAAGGACCGTTTGTAGTCTGAAGAAGGGGCAGATCCACCGCTGCCGTCGGAACCCGCACCAGAGAAAACAACCAATTCACCAGTGCCCCGGCTGCGCCCGACCCGGCTGCGCCCAACCCAGAAACTCGGTTTTTAGCGCCTGCACAACGTGCCTTACGCGCAACGTGCGGCACTGCGTATAGGAAAAACCGGGTTTCTTAATTCTTGCATTGAGATGCTCCCACCGTGGTTCCCAGTCTGAGGCTGGGAACCAGTCAAATAGTTCATCCTGGATGGGTTAAGAAATTTGTTCTTTTTCCTTCTCCAGCTGACGGACCAACTCTTGGTCCCCTCTGGATCTGGCAACCTGTAACCGATGTTCCAGATTTTCGAGAATATTGGCGCGATGCACTTTGGCGACTTCTTGCTTGACGCTGTGACGGGATTTTGCTGTTGACATGAGAGTATCTCCTTAACTCACTACCGGTTTAACATTGAGAGCGGCAAACTCAGGTTCCGCCGTTTGGTGGGTGCTATAAGCAATACCGCGACATTTCAGATCGATCGGTCCTTGCTTTTTTTGTACCGGCATGTGCCTAGGATAGCGCCATAATTGGCAATCTTGACCCCGGTACTCACTAGAAACCTCCTCGCTCATCTCCCTTGCGATCGGCTCATCTTGGTAGTAGATACCACGATAAGACAATTTCATGATGAATCACCTCTTGTCCAATAGCGGTCCATCTCACCCTCTCATAACTTTGTTCTGTATCCATATTTACATTCTATTCTATTTTGGGGGCGAATCAAAGAAAAATTAACAAAACTTAAACATTTACGACCGTTTGTAGTAAGGACTTTAGTCCTTGCTATGTGCCGCTACCGGTAGTCCATAAGTTTCTTGGCGGGCCACCCTGTTGCTCTCAGGCAGATCGGGTGCGGACATTATCTCTGTATAATCAAGGTAAGCTGTTGTGCATTGAATTTGCACCCTTTACGAAGTAGCGTAGCGTGTAGCGTGCGTAGCGCTAGAAAAGCTTAGAGCTTTTTTAAAAATTGGATTCAAAATTAAAATTTTTTAATTTTGAATTGCTTATGAGCTTCTTACAAACCCAACTGCCAACTGATACCTGGGTAGCAGCTAGCTGGGAAGAATACATCCAAGCTATTGCCTCCCCCGTCTATGAAAAAGCCAAGTGCTACTATCACAACAGACAATATCAGATTGAAATGTCACCAGTCTGCGCCAACCACTCAGATGATAATGGGATTATTGTCATATTAGTCAAGCTATTTGGCATAGCCAAAGCTTTGCCGATGAGACTATTGGTAAACTGTAGCTACGGTCTTCTAGGTGTCAGGGAATGTCAACCAGATGCTTCTTACTATATTGCCGAGCGAGTAAAATTAGCTCCCAAAGGAAGTTCCGTAGTATATCTAGATAGCAACCCACCCCCAGACTTAGCGATAGAGATTGCCGACAGTTCTCTGGTTGACGATCGGGGTCGAAAAGGAATAATATACGAAGAAATAAAAGTAGCAGAATACTGGGTAGTAGATGTCAAGCAAGCAGAGATTATCGCATTTAAAATGCTCGCCGCTGGTGGCAGTCAACGGACTACAGAATCTCAGGTATTACCCGGATTAAAATTGCCCTGTTGGCGGAGGGTTTACAGCGATCCCGCCAAATGGATAATACTGAAGTCTGCATCTGGTTTTTAGCTCAAGTGCAAGGGACATAAACATCAGCAGTAAGGACTAAAGTCCTTACTACAAACGGTTTTTAAAGAGGGGGCATGAGATGAGATTTTAGCCAAGTGATAATTTTCTGATTGACTATATCGGGACATTCATCGTAAGCACAATGACCTGCATTTTCAATCTCGACAAACTCTAATTTGGGGTTAAGTGGTGCTAACTTACGTCCCCAGTCTAGGGGAATCACTCGGTCTTGTTTTCCCCACAACATCAGAATCGGCATTTCTAGTTGCGGTAGCGTTACCTTTACGTTAGGTGTATAGTCTCGTCGGTTTTTCGCTCGGAACAGTCGGCACAATACTCCTGCGGCCCCTCTGTCTCGGGGTGGGTCGGCAAATAGGGCGACTAATTCTTCGGTCACCATTTCTTTGTTAGCATAGGCAAGCTTGAGACCCTTGCGAATTACTTCCGGACGCCGGAAGAGGGGAAAAAGCGATCGCAACAGCAAGGGAGAAGCGAAAGCTGTTTCCATAGACGCGCCTAAGGCTTGTAATTTGGAAGAGGATCTTTCTTGTACAGAAGGTGGCACGGTCAGCAATACCAAACCCTGCACCATTTCTGGGTAACTGGCCGCAGTTGCTAGGGCTACTGCACCGCCAAGGGAGTGGCCTACGAGGACAATCGGGGTTTGAATAAAACTGCGCCAGAAGTCATACACTTGGGCCATCCATAGTTCAACTCCGTACTCAGCAGGTGCTTTTTGGGAAGCGCCAAACCCCAGCAAGTCCAGCCCATAGACAGTACGATCTTCACTCAGGGGCTGTAAGTTGTAGCGCCATTGACCGATCGCAGACCCAAAACCATGCAGGAAAACCAAGGGTGTCCTATCAGCGCCAGAACGGATATAAGTATAGCGAATTTGCCAACCGCGCCAGATCCAATCGCGTTGAGCGCCAATTTTAGAGTACCAGGGTTGAGTTGACGGTGGCTGAGGCAACATCTTTCTTTAAGTTCTCATATCCAGTTTAATATTGACATATCACGGACAGGCGGGACAAGTCCTACGGCAGTCGAGACTCCCCCCTGCGGTGCCCCACGTCACGGATAAAGGAGAAGAAAATGTCAACTGACTATCGTCATGCTAGCGATTATCTCAAAGAGTTGTTGTGATCGGGATCTCTTGGAGAACTGTCTGGCAAGCTAGGGGCTAAACATACCTACCCAAAACTGCCAAAGTCTAGACAAAGCTGTACATAGGTAGGCGCTTACTTTCTGCTTCGTCGGAGCGCTAGCCTGATGACTAGAGGGTTTGCCTACTCCACAGACTGACACGGTAGAACTTACCGCCATATCAGAGCGTTTCGGAATATGGATTAGACCTCTCCAAAAACTGAAATCCTTACCAGTCTTGGGTTTCAAGTATGGACCTCACTTGCTCACATATGTTACTTATACGACAACATCGGGGTTTGATAGAGTTCCTGTAAACATTGCGCTTCCATTGCATGGTATTGGTTAACCTCAAAATTTTCAGCGCCATCACCCAGATATACTACTTCTAAAATCAACGCACCAATTCGCAATCTAACCAGCCCAACTCTTGTGTAAATTACTGATTCATATTTGTCAGAACTCAAAGTAAATCTTTCACTAGTAATTGGCTGGGTAATGGGAGCCGATCGAGCAGCTTGTGTAGCTGAGATGCTCGGTTACATTGCTAGCAAAGAGTATGAAAAAAAGATTCTAGCAACAGATTCGTTAGAAAAGTATGAAAAAATAAATTTTTTGTACGACATTTCGGGCAAAGTAGCTAGCTGTCTGGGAGTTAAGGAAGTAACAAAATTGGTGCTTGATGAAGCCATAAAACTGATCGAGGCAACAAGTACTTCGGTAATGTTGCTGAATGAGGAAATAGAAACACAGCCTGGGGGAAAGAATACAGGCAGAAAATATTGATGCGATCGGGTGAAGTGATAGCCTGTCACGTGTTGCAGGAGGGCAAAGCGGAAATAGTGAATGACGTGCAGTCGGACCCCCGATATATCCAGCCGGGAGAAAATATGATTCATTCACTGATTTGTGCGCATTTAACAACCCAGTCAGGAAAGATTGGTGTAATTAATATTAGCAGTACCAACCCCGTTGAGTATACAGCACAGGATTTGAAATTATTCACGGCACTGACATCACAAGCAGCAGCAGCGATCGAGAATGCGCTGTTGCATGAAAACAAATTACGGGAAGAACGGATAAAGAGTAATCTGGAAAGATATCTGTCTCCCTAAGTCGTGCAAGCAGCGATCTCCGAAAAAGGAGCAATTTCTCTCAACCCTACTAAGGGAAACATAGTGGTGCTATTTTCTGACATTAGAAATTTTACTAGCAAGTGTGAATAACTAGCACCGGAAGAAATAGTGATGTACTTGAATGAATATTTCACCCAGATGGTGTCGGCGATCTTCAGTCATCAAGGCACGGTGAATAAATTTGTCGGCGATATGATTGTAGCTATGTTTGGCGCTCCCTACCCACTTGTAGACCAAGAAAAAAGAGCGATCGCGGCGGCGATCGACATGGAGCGACGAATTGCCACAATACCAGTCCCTTGGATTAGGGATAATTTTGCCACAGGTATTGGCATTAGTGCTGGAGAAGTAGTTGTTGGTAATATTGGTTCGCCCCAGCATTTGGACTATACTGCGATCGGCGATGAAGTAAATATCGCATCTCGGCTACAATCAATGGCTAAGGGGGGACAAATTCTCTGTTCTCAGTCCGTTTACCATGTCACTAAAGATATATTTGAATTTAACAAACTTGGCACTGTCACAGTTAAAGGCCGGAAGAAATCTGTAGAAACATACGAAGTCTTATATCATAATTGCTAATTGCTAATTGTTCAATTCTCCATTCTCAATTCTCCATTCTCTATTCTCTCTCTTCCTAACATATTCCCGTAGGGCATCAATAATCTGCAAATTGGCATCGGGAAAGGTAAACTGGTCAATTTCATCTAATGTTACCCAGCGAACCTCATCGCATTCGATCGTCTGAGGAACCCCGCTAATGTGGCGACAGTGATAGACATTTAGGGTAACGTAGAAGTCCCTATAACTGTGGTCGATCGTAATTAGGCGATCGCCGACTTCAATTTCAATTGCCAACTCTTCTAATATTTCTCGTTTAATGCATTCTGGGAATGTTTCACCCGCCTCCAGTTTGCCACCTGGGAACTCCCAAAGACCTCCCAGCAGCCCTGACGGGCGTCGCCGGTCTATCAGAATTGTTCCATCAGCGTTCCAGATCGCAGCCACCCCGATCGACTTATGAGGCAGAGAGCCAGAAATATCACCCATGTATAATTTTTGGAGCTATTTTAAGCTTAACATCAGATCCAAAACTGGAGAATTCGGCAGACTTTAGTTTAGTCTGCCGAGACTCTACCTCGGCGCGTTTTACAACTGACTACCTATTCATTCTCAGGAGTATTACTCGGGGCCATTTGCAAAGACTTTTCAAAAGTCAGGCGCTGCTCAGCATTACGCAGAAAGTACCCACTCATCATCGCCGAAGCTAATAATCTACCTAGGTTTTCACGATTTGTGCTCACCGTTACACCGAAGTGTTCTGAAGGCAAGTGACCTAGCAATCCAACAATATTGTGCTCCATCACCTGGAAAACTTCTTGAGATGTCGGTTTTGACAGCTGCGCCACCGTTTCTGGACTGAGAGACTGAACATACTGCCATAGTATGTTATTGTTGTTGTTGGACTCAGCGTCGCTGTCAAAGAATTCTTGGTTTTGATCGGATGGGTTGTTCATTTTAGTAGCTCTATACATTTTTGGGGGCGGCGGTCTCCAACTGTTCGGGTTGAAGCCGCGCTTGGCGATCTATTCTCGTTGCGGCTGCACCTTTTGGGTTGTTACTCATTGTTTGTACACTTAATCTAACAGCTAAACCTTGCCCGCCAAGTGGGTGCAACCGTACTTCAGCTTGCGGCTTTTCTCACCATGGGGCAGACCGGAGGAGGTTCAATCCCGCTTGTGGCAAAGCCTTTGGCAATTTAGGAAAACTTAGGATTTGCTCTTGTCAGTTCAATACTGACGTGACCGTCAAAGTCCGGTATCGGGGGTGATACTTTGGTTAAGTGGACTTTTACTTGCTGTAGACGGCTCGGGTTGGACGAATGTTCCTCCATTTCTATGATAGCATCTGCGATCGCCTTTGCCAACCGTTCTATCAAAGCAAATTTGGATGTCTTCACCAACTGCTGTACCGTCTCCACCGCTTTGCCGTAATTTATCGTATCTGCGATCTCGTCACTTTCACCCGCTGGAGACAAATCCAACCATAAGGTCAAGTCTACCTCAAACCATTGTCCCAGAACCTGCTCTTCTGGCAATAGACCGGTGTAACCATAGCAGCGAATGCCTGTCACGTTAATACAATCCATCAGCTTTTGACTCCAGACTTAATCTCTAATGTGGTACAGCGTCCGTTCTTCCGGCAATAGACCGGTGTAACCATAACAGCTAATACCTGTCATCTGAATGTCATCCACGATACTTTAACTCGATTTTCATCTATAGTGCTTGTATAAATTCTTTTACTGGAGAGAGGGCTGGGCTATCCCAATTCCAGTATTTCCGCTGAGCCGCTTGTCCCAGCAGTAATGTCGGATCCTCTCTTGAAGCCAAAAACACCTTCACTTTAGCTTTATCCATATCCTTACTTTTGGGCGGTTTGGCTACCCGTTGCTGTACGCAGTCGAAATATTCCTCGATACAACTCATCATTGGGTCTTCGCTAACCGTTCGCAAGCACAGTGTTTCTAACGTTCCTGGACTTGTGGTATCTGGCAGAATTAGAACACTTACTTGCGGTCGATCGCTTGTCGGCCTTATCTGTTCCCTGGGAACTGGCAAATTTGCATTTCTTAGAGCATCACATACACTCTGAAATTTACTGGCCGCGTTTTCATCTGCATCCCTAACAATTCCTAGCGATGTCACTGTATGAAAATTGGCATCTATTGTCAACATTTCCACAAATAAGCGTAAATTATCTGCACCTTCAGCCACTTGAATTTGAATTCCCGATATTCCCATATGTTTTAACAGAGCCTCAAAAAAATATTTGTCATCGTTACCTTCAACAAGCAGATGTTTAGACTGAACTATTGCGGTTGGTTTTCTTTTTGCTGGTGACATCAACGTACCTCAAATCCAGTAGCGATCGCCGTTTCCAAAATTTCCTGCTTATAATTTACTGCTCTAACGTTATCATCAATTATATCCAATCTATGCAACCTGAAATCGTATTTTTGACTTTCAGTAAAAGATTGATGAGCAGCTTGAATACATTCGTAGTTGTGAGTTGTTGCTATCACTTGGCTATCGAATTTACGTGCGGTATTGCCAATTGCATGCCAGACTTTTTCCATAAATGAGTGATGTAAACCATTTTCAACTTCATCTATCAAAACAATCCCATTTCGCACCTTGGCGATCGCCAGCAATATATAAGTCAGACGCTGCAATCCCTCTCCCATTATCGACAAGGGCAGCAACCGTTCTAAACCTAGATCGCCATAGATTACAGGCATTCCGGCAACCAATCCAGTAGTTAACCGCTGGAGTCTTGGTTCGACAATCCTCAAGCTTTCCACAATATTATATTCCTCTTTGACGACTTCTAAGCAACTTAATTGTGCTGCTGCGGATGCTTGACCGGCATGAGCGGCTATAAATGATGCTGTCAGAAGCGGTGTTTTTTTTGATAACTGTTCGGCCTTTATCCCTTGAGCGTCCTGCCAGATATTGCTTAACCAAATTTTCCCAGATGGACTTGTATATTTCAGTTGCAATCCTTGACCGATATGATTGCTATTTTCTAGCTCGTAATTCATCGCCTCCCCAACTACCAACCAGGTCGATTTCCTAGGAACGCTCTGCAATTCGACAGTATGGCGATCGCCATTTATCTGTAAGCCGCCGATCTTAATAGGATTCCGATCGTCAAAGTTTGAGAACAAAGGTGCGAATAGCAACTCCGTTGCTGCTGATGAGTTGAACCTTTCGACACCACGCCCGGCTGCCAGTGTAACCACTATACCTGGATTTGTTCCACCTGTCAGCAAAAAAATGGCTTCTAGCAGCGCCGTCTTGCCCACATTGTTTTTGCCAGCAATCAAGTTTATCCGATCGAGGGAGTCGATCGAGAAATCCTGGAAGCAACGAAAATTTTTGACAGACACGGAAGTAAACACTTCTCACCTCTCTACTTACTTTACTGCTGGAAACAATTAAGCTGTCGCGCATTTAAATTGCATATGTCGATCTGCTGAAAGCCTTGTACTCAAATAGTTTCCCAATTTTGAATTCTGAATTTTGAATTTTGAATTGCTTAAGACCCTAGTTCAGCGATGACCCGATCCAAACCAGCCACCACTCGTGCTAGTCTCGCATAATCTACCTTATCGGGGGTATCTTCTGAGGGTATCTTCTGAGGTATGGTAGTAAGGATAGCGGAAAGGAGCGGTATCTGTCACCATGATAGCAGGATAACCTTGTTGCCAAAACGACCAGTTATCTGACCAGCCTACACCAGGAAGCGCATTAGGGAGAACCGCACCCTCAGAGGGAAACTGGGTATGGTGACGGAAAGATCCGATCGCATTGCGCAGCAGCTTACCAGAATCCATATTACCGACAAAAGCGATAAAATTGCCAGTCAAGGGATAGGTTAGGTTTAAGGGAAATGGGTATGCTTGGCTTCTCGGCGCGTCGGAGAAATAACCCATCGTTTCTAGACTGAACATAGCGACAATATTGTCTCCCGAGTCGCGGCATCCTTTAGCATAAACCAGACTGCCCATATTTTCCGTCCAGAAAAAAGGCGGTTCCTCATTGACAAACTCCACAAACCGCAGAGTCCGCGAAGTGGGTTTCTGCCTAAACGCCCTCGCCAGTGCCAATACCGCCGCCGCACCTGTACCGTTATCATTAGCACCTGGAGCCCCGACTACCGAGTCATAATGAGCGCCAATAACAATAATTTCATATGCTTCTTCCGTGCCGGGAAGTTCAGCCTCCAGGTTCTCGAATAATTGTTTATTAACTTCATATCCTTGGCGGTTTACCTCATAGCCAGCTGCTGCCAACTCACTTGACAGAAAGTCAGCAGTTTCCACTAGCCGATCGTAGAACACATAGTTGTGCTCTGAGTTGCCAATTTTGGTAACATCCACGCGCAGTTGCTCTTGGAACAGTTGTTCCTGTCGCGTCAGCGGTGGCAACTCCCCAGGGTAGCTTTTTCCAGTCATTTTAATCATCACGAACCAAACTCTTCCTACTATAATCGAGAGTATGACACCGAGAATGGCTAACCTTACCAGTGCCCTTTTACTCACTAGCTTAATTTTTCGCTTAGGTTTTGACATCAGCTGCATCGGTGTGCGGTGCCCACCCTACGAATTACAAATCTTTATGGGTAAAAGGCTTAGCATTCGCCCCCGTGTAGGTAGCAGCAATGTGACCGTCACCCGCGATCTGATATTTATAGGTTACCAGCCCTTCTAACCCCACAGGACCGCGAGGAGGCATCTGTTGGGTGCTAATTCCCACCTCCGCACCAAAGCCATAGCGGAAGCCATCAGAGAAGCGAGTAGAACAGTTGTGAAATACTCCAGCAGCATCAACTTGATTGGTAAAGGTCGTAGCAGCAGCTTGGTCTTCTGTGACAATGGCATCGGTATGCTTAGAACCATAGCTATTAATGTGGTCAATTGCCTCTGCCAGAGAATCCACAATTTTGATCGAGAGGATCGAATCGCTGTATTCGGTTGCCCAGTCGGCTGCTGTCGCCGCTGCAATGTCGAGCAGATTGCAAGTGCGATCGCATCCCTTGAGTTTAACATGTTCTGCTTGCAAAGCCTGAGCGGCAAGGGGCAAAAACTCTGGGGCCATGTCCTGGTGAACGAGGAGAGTTTCCATGGCATTACAAGCAGCGGGATACTGAGTTTTAGCATCAACGGTAATAGCAACAGCCTTCTGGAGCTCGGCAGCTTTATCGACATAAACATGACAAATACCCTCAGCATGTCCTAGTACGGGAATGCGGGTATTATCCTGGACGAACTGCACAAATGAATTGGAACCTCTGGGAATAATCAAGTCAACGTAAGCATCTAATTTCAAGAGTTCCATCGTTTCCGATCTTGTGGTCAGTAGTTGCACTGCGTCTGGGTTAACGGCTGTTTGAGCTAATCCCTGACGGATGGCTTTTACTATTGCTTCGCAGGAGAGAGTAGCTTCTTTGCCACCTTTGAGAATAACACTATTACCAGATTTAATTGCCAGGGAAGATATTTGAATTGCTGCTTCCGGACGGGCTTCAAAAATAATCCCCAAGACACTCAGAGGACAAGTAACCCGCCTCATTATCAGTCCCCTGTCCAGTTCCCGATGAATTTGCACCACACCCACCGGATCTGCTAGGCGTTTGACATCTCGCACGCCAGCAATATTGGCTTTGAGTTTAGTTTCGTCCAGCTTCAGCCGGTTATAGAGAGGTTTGGGAATTCCCGCAGCTGCCGCAGCTTGGCAGTCAGCGACATTGGCAGCAATGATATCGGCGGCGGATGATTCTAGGGCCAGGGCGATCGCCTCTATCGCCATATCCTTATCTGCCGTAGAAAGGACTGCCAGTTGACGGGCAGCTTGTCGGGTTAGCTGGGCAATTTCCACGAGGGAACGAGAAGCAACTTGAGTAGCTGTCATAGTTCTAGACCTGAATATACTTGTCAAGCAAATTTTAGCAAAAAAACTGTCTTCTCCAACAGTCAGCCGCGACCCCATTTCATTAAAAATTGATAGTTATTTATCCTTCATCCTTCAGCTTAATAACATTTTTTTACAACTGATATTACACCGCTAGCTGAGTTTTTGCCTGCTGCCAGAGTTCTTCCAACTCCTCCAGACTGTAATCATCAAGGGGGCGTGAGGCCATCTCCTCCATCTTCCTCAACCTAGCAACAAACCGCTGATTAGTGAGCTGCAAACCTGCTGACGGATCTAATTCGTGCCAACGGGCAATATTGATTATAGTAAACAGTAAATCTCCCAACTCTGCTTGTTGCCGCGCTTTATCCTCATGTTTCAATGCGTATTTCAATTCTGCCAATTCCTCCTCAAACTTATCCCACACTCCCCTGACCTCCTCCCACTCGAAACCAGCACCAGCCGCCTTTTTGGACATTTTCATCGCCCCCATCAGCGGCGGCAGGGTACTAGCATAGCGACTGAGTTTATCGGTCAACTCATGCTTCGGGTCAGTTTTACCTTTTTCTACTGCCTTAATTTCTTCCCAGTTTTGGCGGACTTCCTCAACACTGTTTGCTTGCACATCTCCAAATACATGAGGATGTCGTCTGATTAGCTTTTCGGCAATTACAGTGGCAATTTCACTCATGCTAAATTGACCGTACTCACTAGCAATTTGAGCTTGCAGTACCACTTGCAGAAGTAAATCTCCCAATTCTTCACAGATAGCATCTTTATCTCCACTCTCGATCGCGTGGACGACTTCATATGCTTCTTCTATAATATAAGGCTTCAGTGTTTGGGGCGTTTGGGCTAAATCCCAGGGACATCCCCCATCCGGCGATCGCAATGAGGCAACTACCTCAATCAGTTGTCTCATTGCTTTCAATGCTGCATCATCAGGATTTGGTATCCTGGTTTGGGACTGACTGGACATATCTGGTATGGTACTTGCAGTATATCTTAATTATTATATCACATTTTTTCTTTCCAATAGTTATCAGCCAAACCATGCACAAAATTTTAAAGAAAATTTAACCAAATTTAGCTGGAAATAGGTTATTATAAAATATAATAACTTATGTCGAAAAGGAAATAACATCAGATGACGATCGGGGTCTGGAGTAAAACTATTGGACAGGCTTGCCACAAATGCCTAAAGTTAAAATATTGTTTAAATTATTTGACTTTACCTGCCATCAGCCTAAAGATATAATTACACGCTCCGCGTGCGACTCGTTTAGGTACAAACTGACACCAGTGAAAGCCTAATTGGTTTCATTAGCCAATAAACTCGATAATC
>JACOMV010000068.1 GCA_014324065.1 Hormoscilla sp. SP12CHS1
AGCCTCCTGCGGTGAAAGTCGCAAGTCCGGTTCCGAAAGGGAGGGTTGAGAGGCGACTCTCAGCTCGACCCCGACCAAAGCCACTACCGCCGAAGGATAATAAGATGACTTCCCAGTCGCCAGGTCCAGACTACGCCGGACTCGTCCAGTTTTTAGTGGAACCTTTTCTAGAGTCACCAGAGGCATTATCGGTGGATTGCGAAAAATCATCGAGTAGACAGCGAGTTTGGATTCGTCTGGCTTTTGATGTCGCTGATAAAGGACGAGTCTATGGCAGAGGCGGACGCAATCTGCAGGCAATTAACAAGGTGCTGACCGCTGCGGCCCGAGCAGCAGGTCATTCTTTATACCTGGATGTGTACGGTGGCTTTAAGGAAGCTGAGGAAAATAATGGTTCGGCAGGGCCAATTATTCCCAAAGGTAGAACGGTTGCCAAACATCAAGGTCGTGGTTCGCCAATTCTTAAGCCTTCTCGCAAGTCCCAGTCCCCGGATTAGTCCATCAGGGTGATGAATACAGACAATGATGAACGAGCAATAATTGAGCTGAATAGTCCCGATAGCGCGATCGCTCTGGGGGGGTATGGAGAAGAAAATCTCAAAACCCTGATGAGGCAAACGGGGGCGCATCTGGTGCTGCGGGGACAGGATTTGGTGATTTCGGGAACGGCCAAACAGGTGGAAATCTGCTCCCAGTTGGTGCGATCGCTTGCGGATTTCTGGAGCAAAGGTAAGATGATTTCTGGGGCGGATATCCTGACAGCGCGTCACGCCTTAGATACGGGACGCCAAGAGGAACATCAAGACCTGAAGAAAAATGTCTTGGCGCGTACCCGTCGGGGGGAAGAGATTCGCGCCAAAACCTTTGCTCAAAAGCGGTACGCAGAAGCAGTCCGCACCCAAGACATGACTTTTTGCATTGGTCCGGCGGGAACGGGGAAAACCTATTTAGCAGCTGTGCTGGCCATCCAAGCATTGCTAGATAATCAGTACGAACGACTGATTCTGACTCGTCCCGCCGTGGAAGCTGGGGAAAAACTCGGCTTCCTCCCTGGGGACATGCAGCAGAAAGTAAATCCTTTCTTGCGTCCCCTCTACGACGCTTTGTATGAATTGATGGAGCCAGAAAAAGTAGCGAATTTGATGGAACGAGGGGTGATAGAAGTTGCGCCCCTGGCCTATATGCGGGGTCGCAGTTTGAATAATTCTTTTATCATTGTAGACGAAGCTCAGAATACTACGCCCGCTCAGATGAAAATGGTGCTGACAAGGCTGGGTTTTCGTTCTAAAATGGTGGTAACGGGGGATATCACTCAGACTGATTTGCCAGGGAACCAAATGTCAGGGTTGGGATTAGCGCAGAAAATCCTGCAAAATGTCGAAGGAATTACTTTTTGTAAGCTGACTCAGGCGGATGTGGTGCGCCATCCTCTCGTGCAGCGGATCGTGGCCGCTTACGAACAATACGATAAATGAGATAAGTAACTATGAGCAAAATCGCAACGGCTGTATTTGACGGTGAAGTTCTGCGACCGGACGTTCCACTGGAACTGGAACCAGGGAAAAGTTATGCGATCGGGGATGACACGGAACGGGTAAGTAAAGAACACATTGTCATTCATCCGGACTATTGTTTTGGGAAGCCGCGCATTATCAACACCAGAATGTATGTAGCGGCTATTGCAGAAAAGTACCTAGAGATAGGAGAATCTCTAGAAGAGATTGCGGCTAAGTACGATCTGTCTCTAGCATCAGTTCATGCAGCGATGGCCTACTATTACGACTATCGGGAAGAGATCGATCGTCGCACCGCAGAAAGCGAAGCCTTGGTAGAAGAGATGAGACGGAATAGTCCTCCATCCCGTTTTCAAGAAAAGTTGAGGGCTATTCGAGGTGATTGAAAAATCAGGTTTCATTTGGACGAACACGTCGATCCTGAAATTGCATTTCAGTTGCGCCGTCGTGGCATTGATGTAACAACTACTGTTGAGGCTCAATTGCGCACTCGAAGCGACGAACTCCAATTAGCCTATATCCGTCAAGAAGGTCGCGTAATTTTTACTCAAGACAGGGATTTCTTAGTCATTGCCAGTCGTACCAGGGAGCATCCCGGTATTGTCTATTGCAAACAAAGGACTCGTTCGATTGGTGAGATTATAGAAAATTTAGTTTTGATTTATGAAGTATACACTCCAGAAGAAATGATGTGTAGAGTATTCGTGATGGCGGGAGGGTGCGATCGGGCAGCGACTACGCAGCAGGATCGCCCTCTACTCTCAAAACAGTGAAAAATTAAGTAATAGGTAATCCTTGCTAAGGAGAATGGCAGATGTACTACAGCGAAGTTACCTCTCTAGAACAACTTGCTTCTTTAGGGATTGATACTATAGAGACTGTTTCTGAGTTAATAAAAACAAAACCTATTCCCCCGAGTGACTTTCTTAAGGAAGCTCTGAGACGCTTCGTCCCACTGGCGACGGCTATTAACACAGAAAAAGCTCGCTCTGAATATTTGATTGCTCCTATTTTGAGCGAAGTTACCGCGATCGACTCTAGACTCAGTCTATTTTCCGGTAGAAACTTTAACGTAGACTCAACTAAGGGACTGGCTGGAGATTTTGACTTCATGCTGACAGATAACCCAGATAAGCTGACGATTAAAGCTCCCGTGGTTGCGGTGGTGTCGGCGAAAAATGAAAATATTAATGAAGGATTGGCTCAATGTTTTGCTACAATGTACGCGGCAATACTGATCGATCGGGGAGATCCAAAATTGAGCGATCGCACGGTATACGGAACGGTCACATAGGGACAAGTGTGGCGATTCTTGGCTCGGAGAAACGATCTGAAGGCTATGGTAGACTTGAACGATCGCTATCTAACTCCTGTAGATGAGTTGTTAGGCATCCTTGTTACTTTAACCGCTGGCAAATGAAGAGTGATATTGTTAATAATTATCAATTATGCTTGCGATAAAAAGCGCGGTTGTGTTTCGGGCCTCAACTCAACCTAAAGTATTAGTGTAATACTATTTTATTAAACATATTCGGTGAGTTGACTCTGCACGGATGCATAGATAGGATAGGAGGCGGGAAGAAGACCGTGGAAGGAGAGGGTAGCAACAAGAGGGTAGCAGTTTTTTCTCTATCACAACGCCAAATAAATTGGTATAAATTATACTTCAGAAAAATCGGATGCGATCTAAAATGTTGAAATGAGCAATAAATTAGTAATTTATGATGCCGAAAATAAGCAATGGCTGCGCTTCCGATCTCCGGAAATGGTGGTGAGGGCCGATCGCCTGTCAGAAGTAGTGCCGAAGTTCGCGGAAGTAAATGCAAGGATCCGCGCTCGCAAGCTGTATGGGGCGGGTTTTATCAGTTATGAAGCTGCACCCGCCTTTGAGGAGTCTCTCCATACCCATTCTCTGGACTCATTTCCCTTACTCTGGTTTGGACTTTACCAGAAACCGGAAGTCATTCAACTTCCAGAAGCTTATGGAAATTATCATCTGAACTGGTATCCTTCAGTCAGTCGGGAAGCATACGATCTGGCGATCGCAACTATCAAGGAACAGATTGCCCGGGGGGAAACGTACCAGGTAAATTATACCCTCCGCCTCCATGCCCCTTTTGCGGGCAACCCCTACTCATTGTTCCTCAAATTGGCGCGATCGCAGCAGGCCAATTATGCCGCCTATGTGGAGACCGATCGGTTTGCCATCTGTTCGGCATCCCCAGAACTATTTTTCCGTCTATCAGGCAAGCAGTTAACCTGCCGTCCGATGAAAGGGACAGCAGCACGGGGTCTGACCTTAGCTGAAGATAACATGATGGCGGAGTGGTTGGCTTATTCCGAGAAAAACCGGGCTGAGAATGTGATGATTGTGGATATGATCCGCAATGACATGGGGCGAGTTGCAGAGATCGGCAGCGTGGGAGTTCCCAGTTTGTTTGATGTGGAACGCTACCCGACTCTCTGGCAAATGACATCCACTGTGACAGCGACCGCAAGTGCCTCAATAGATGAGATCGTGGCTGCTCTTTTTCCTTGCGCTTCTATTACCGGAGCACCTAAATCCCGCACCATGGAGATTATTCACGATTTGGAAAGGACACCACGTCGGATCTATACCGGATGCATCGGTTTTATCTCTCCCCAGCGTCAGGCTCAATTTAACGTCGCTATTAGAACTGTATTGATTGACAAACAAGCAGGCAAAGCCGAATATGGTGTTGGTAGTGGCATTGTCTGGGACTCAGTCAGTCAGGAGGAGTATGTAGAATGTCAGGTAAAGGCGGGAGTTCTCACGATAAATCGCCCCAACTTCTCTCTGCTAGAGACCATGCTATGGACGCCGGATACTGGCTACTTTTTGCTAAGTTATCATCTCCAACGCCTGCAAGATTCAGCTATTTATTTTAGCATCTCCTGCGAGCTCGAAGAGGTGAAAAATCAGCTGGATACATTGGCAACATCCTTGCCCCATGAACCCCATAAGGTCCGGCTACAAGTAGCCCACGATGGTAATATAACCTGGGAGGCGACGACCTTAGATGCAACTACTGAACCAGTAAGACTGAGTTTAGCTGCAAGCCCAGTTGATGCTACTAATCCATTTTTATATCACAAAACTACTAATCGTCAGGTATACGATCGGGCCCGTTCTGCTGGTCTTGACTGCGACGATTTTCTCTTGTACAATCATCGGGGCGAGATTACAGAAACCTGCTTTGGGAATATTGTCGTGCAAATGCACGGTGAACTGCTGACGCCGCCAGTCAAGTGCGGGTTGTTGCCCGGTACCTTTCGCGCCCATTTGCTCGCACGGGGAAAAGTCCGGGAACAAACGATCGCCCTAGAGGCTCTGCCAAAGTGCGATCGCATCCACGTCGTCAACTCAGTGCGCAAGTGGTGCTCAGCAATTTTGAATAACAGTCATCTGCACAGTTATAAGACAATTTTGTCAGTCAAGGGTGGCTACAATCATTTTAAGCATCATGTTTTTAGTCGGTTTTAACCTATCGGATCCCCAATCGAGGGAACGCAGGAGTTATAATTTATCTAAATGTGGAGGTAACAGCGAGCAGTTTCGAGAAAAGAAAACAGAAACTAGACGCAAGTCTGAAAAAAAGCTAATCGCACTCAGTTTTTGGTCTATGCCGATGGAGACAAGATTCGCTGCCTCGTCAATGCGGCCAACCATTTCGATTTTGCTATTTCCATTAAGGATATGGATATGGAGATGTAATGGAAGCGGCTGATGCGGGCTTCAGTCGAACTACTGCTGTAATTTTCGATCGAGATGATGTCAACCGAGTAGCTACGCCGATTCGCGCAGCGGAGGGGGCGTTACCCGGGGATCTGGCGCACACGCTTCGCTACGCGAACGGACGATACCCTGAAGTCGGGGCCATCGAGGCGACCATGGCTTTAGCTGAGATGTTCACAAAAGGACCGATTGCCTGGTAAACGATGTCGGACCGCCCCAAGGTTTTTATTTCCTCAGAGCGCTCGGGTGCTATTGAACATTAACCTCTTTAGCCTACCTACTCCAAAGACGATCGCCGCTGCACTACTACTGAACAACAGAAAATTATGAAACCATTATTTAACGAAGCGCCAATACTTTGAGTATTAGAACTCGCGCTGCGGGCGTTCCTTCTCAAGATTTAGGCGCTATCCCCGTAGCCGAGGTTATCGACAGGTTGAAAGAGGCGATCGCTAACCACGAGAACTTCTAAAACACCCCCTACCCCTACCCTAAATAGCCCCACCCTAAAGAGCTACAAGAACGAAGCCCGCCTGCGCGGACTTTTACCTCGTAGTTAAATGCTAGGAGAACTTCTAAAACTACCCTCTACCCCTACCCTAAATAGCCCCACCCTAAAGAGTGGGGCTACAAGAACGAAGCCCGCCTGCGCGGGCTTTTACCTCGTAGTTAGATGCTAGGAGATTGAACAAATGAGTTTGGTTATTTCCGATGAATTTATGCAAGCGGCACATATCTCTGAAGCAGTTCTCAAGCTAGAAATTGCCATACTGCTTTTTCAGCAGGAAAAGATTACCTTGGGTACAGCAAGCCAATTTGCAGGTATGAATCAACTTGAATTTCAGAGAATTTTGGGTAGCCGCAAAATTACAATTCATTATGGTGTTGAGGAATTTCGGCAAGACCTGAGAACCTTAGAGGCAAACGGCTGGCGATGATTGTTATCAGTAATACTTCACCCATCTTTTACCTTTCCACCATTGGTCAGCTTGATTTACTCCGTCAACTATATGATGAAGTTGTGATTCCAACGGCTGTTTTCAACGAAATAACCAATGTGGGTAATACCGATGTCAGTGCTATGGTTGTACCGATATACCGCTGGATTAAAACTCAATCGGTAACCGATCGAGCATTTGTCAACATGTTAAGAGTTGAACTCGATCTGGGTGAGGCTGAGGCGATCGCCTTGGCTGTTGAGTTAAAAGCTGAACGGCTACTCATGGATGAACGACTTGGTAGAACTGCTGCAATGGGAGTAGGGCTAAAAGTCACAGGTGTCTTAGGCATCCTCATTGCTGCCAAACGTAACAACTTAATTCAAGAGGTAAAACCGTTGCTTGACGATCTAATCGATCGGGTTGGCTTCTGGGTTGACGAGCAGCTTTATACAGAAGTTTTGCAGGCAGTTGGCGAGTCAGAATGAAGCCTCGCCTCCTGGTAGCCGATACTATAGTAAGTAGGCGATCGCAATTTCCTTGTTACCAGGCTCCGGCCTGGTAATGATATTCTAGAGGCAAAGCCTCTAATTGCTATTGGTGTAAGGGTGGCAGCCACCACGATAAGATAGAACTAGCAACTGAACAGATCCACAGCGTTTTACAATCAACCTAGTGAATGGGAGGTCACGATGGAACCGCAACAGCAGCACAATAGTTTACTTGAGGAAGTTCAATCCAGTTTGGGCCAGCTTTCTGATGAGCGCTCGCGCCTAGCAAGAGAATTCATAGCGTACCTAGAGCAGCAAGACAGAGACGATCGGGACCGTCGCCGGCAGCAGTTCTTAGCCACAGACGCGGCGATCGCCGGCCTCCGGGAACAAATTAGAGCCCGTACTGGAATACATCCCAATTCTGTACCACTAATTCGCCAACTCCGGGAAGGAGACGAATATCGTGGTTGAGCAAGTTCTTTTGAATTTCTTGGGGAGTGCAAGACTAGCTTACATTAGAGAACTTGGCAACTGAATTCCCTACTTAGACGATCGCCTGGTCATGATATTCTAGAGGATATGCCTCTAGTTGCAACTGGTGTCAGCTCTGAGTAAACAAGGAGATTGAACAAATGAGTTTGGTTATTTCCGATGAGTTTCTGCAAGCGGCACATATCTCTGAAGCAGTTCTCAAGCTAGAAATTGCCATACTGCTCTTTCAGCAGGAAAAGATTACCTTGGGTACAGCAAGCCAATTTGCAGGTATGAATCAACTAGAGTTTCACAGAATTTTAGGTAGCCGCAAAATTCCCATTCATTGTTGAGGAATTTCGGCAAGACCTGAGAACCTTAGAGGCAAAAGACTGGCGATGATTGTTAAGTAATTAAAAGTTATTTGGTTAAAATTAAAAATTGGTTAAAATAATTAATAACAAGTATCGCATATTTTTAACTATACAATTACCAGGTATGAAGCCATTATATAATTTAACGTTTAAGTATCGAGAGGGTTGTGATGTTACATTTTCAGAAAAAGATTGTCACCGATGAAGCTATGCGTCCAGTTGCTGTGTTGATTGATTATCAGGACTGGCAGAAAATTGAAAAGCTGTTGGCAGAATGTCAGTTACCGAAACAAGAGGAGTCGAATATAAGTAAATATGCCGGCGTGATAAAATTAACTCAAGATCCTTTGGAGTATCAGCAACAAATTAGGGATGAGTGGCAGTGATAGAATCTTTAACAGAAATAACAGTCAGTGCTAATATGATAATGGCGATCGCCCTTACCTCGGACTCGTAAAGTAAAGGGCGATCGCATGGCAAACTTGTTCTCTCGCCACCAAACTCTGGACTGATAACGAGACTATACCTATTCCTATCAGCGGCTTTTTCCCATGCGTTTTCTCAGCTCTGCAATCAGCTCTCTAATCTGGTCTTTTACCTCTTCACTCAACTTGTTGCGAGCAAAGGTTGCTGCTTCATGGGCAAGAATCGTAACGTCAGGTACTAATATAGGAATACTTTGCTGTGAGTTTCCCGTGTCGAATCCTGATTGCGTGTGGTTGAAATCTAGTTCCCAATGTCCAGCAGCCAACCACGAAAGCATCTCATCTAAGTTCTTTTGATAAGAGTTGGGCTTATCCTGTAAATTGACAGCAGCTTCCAGGCGAGGAATCAAAAATTGACCTGCTGTACCAGAATCGCTAGCAACTATCGTTTGATAAGCAACACTGACTATTGGTAAACGAGATCTATTTGTAGATCTCGGAGCTATGAAACTATCGTTAAATGTATCGCCAATATCGAGGAATCTGGTTTGAGCTTAACCAATCAATTTATTTCCCTGAACTCCTGGAAATACTGATTATTTTTCAGATAGTTATGGCATGGCAATGCGATCGCCAGACTCCGGGAATAAATCAGAGCCCGTACAGGAATACATCCCAATTCTTTACCGTTAATTCACCGACTCCGGAAAGCAGAGGAATATCATGGTCGATCGACCAATATTTTTAGTCTGTTTTCAACAGACTTGGCGCCTCGAAACCTGGCTCCGCCTGGTAACGCAGGGGGTTTGAACCCCCTGCGGGCTATGAGACTAATCGAGAATGGTAAAATAACTCACTATATCATACTTTTGTAGCAACGCCTTTATACATATAGCCAGCAATCTTCGGAGTTTCCTCCATATAAAACTCCTCCAGCTTCAGCACCTCAAACTGGTTTTTCACTAGCTTTTTCATATTGCGATCGAGATGACAGCCATCACCGATAATCTTCTGTAAAGGCGTCAAGCGATGTTGCCAGACTTGCACTTTGGGTCGTCACTCAGTCCATGTTCGATGAAAAAGAACTTTCCCCCAGGTTTGAGCACCCGATGAATTTCCAGCAGCGCAGCGCTTGTTCTACCTTGGCAATGCTACATAACGTCCAGGTACTCACCACGCTATCAAAGCTATTATCATCCATCGGTAAATTCTCACCATTCAGGACTCGATTAGCTACAATAATCCCAGAAGATTGAATGCGTTTCCTTGCTAACGCATTCATCCCAGGATTAGCATCGATCGCGATCAGCTTTTGAAGGCTTTCCGGGTAATGGGGCAAATTCAATCCCGTACCAAAGCCAATTTCCAAAACTTCCCCCGAAACCTCAGACAAAACTTCTTGACGGTACTGGGTCAAAACGGGGTCGGACATCATCCAGTCCAAAGCGCGAGGCAAAATTACTTGTGAATAGAAACCCATCTTCTCATCTCCTCACAGGTCGATCGCCCCTTGCCAACAGAATCTGATATCATCTAGTATCTGGCATATGGGGCAGTAAAATATTCAAAATGGTCAATACAGTTACAGTTAAAGTACCGGCGACAACGGCCAATCTCGGTCCTGGGTTTGATTGCATCGGTGCAGCTTTAACCCTTTACAGTCAATTTCAGTTCTCCCTCCTCACCGACAATGACGACAAACTTTACGATATTAATGTCACCGGTGCAGGGGCAAAGGGACTGAGTACGGGTGCTGACAATCTCCTCTACCAATCTTTTGTCAAATTGTACGAGCATTTAGGACAGACTGCGCCACCCGTACAAATCTCGATTACCATCGACGTACCTTTGGCCAGAGGGTTGGGCAGTTCCGCAACCGCGATCGTCGGGGGGTTGGTTGCTGCTAACCTCCTAGCAGGCGAACCTCTCGATCCTCCTGAGGTGCTGGAACTGGCGATCGCCCTAGAAGGACATCCCGATAACGTGGTCCCGGCACTGTTGGGAGGCTGTCGTCTGGCCGCCACCAGTGATGGGGGTTGCCAGATTTGCGACATCCCCTGGCATTCCCATATTATTCCAGTTGTAGCCATACCCGATTTTGAACTATCTACTGCCGAGGCCCGACGGGTACTCCCCACCCAGTACAGTCGCGCCGATGCCATTTTTAACACTTCCCATTTGGGCTTATTAGTGCGAGGATTAGAAACAGGTCGGGCAGACTGGATCCGATCGGCCCTGCAAGACCGCATCCATCAACCTTACCGGAAAAGCTTGATTCCCGGATATGATGTCGTGCAGAAAGCTGCCGTGGATGCCGGTGCCTTAGGAATGGTAATCAGCGGTGCGGGACCGACTTTGTTGGCCTTGGTGGAGGCGGCGCAAGCACCGGATATAGCAGCGGCGATCGCATCTGCGTGGCAACAGCAGTCCATTGCAGCGGTTGTGAAAACCCTGCAAGTTGACCAGCAGGGAGTAACAACCTGCTAGTCAAAAAAACATTGAGTAGAATGGATGGGTGATGGTAAAATACCATTACCACCTGCTCCGGTGCGTGACTTTTGACTTGAAAAGTAAAGTAACGCGCAAAGTGCAAACTTTTGACTTTTGACTAGAAAAAGAGGAATGCATCAATGGCAATCAAAAATCCGATACTGCGTATAGGAGATGGTATACAGTACCCGGAGTACCAACAGCAAGTCATAGAACTGCAAGATAAATTGAAAAAAGCGGGTGTACTTGCTGCTAACGTGCCATCCGATGGTCGATTTGACACTCGAACTGAGGATGCGGTTAAACGTTTACAGCAGTATAACGAGTTATATGTGGATGGAATTGTTTATCCAGAGACATGGGCAGTCTTAAACCGAACATCCCCCACACCGCCCCAGAGATATCCTCTACTCCGCCTCGGTGATGGCATTGATTCCCCTCAATTGCAAAATAATGTCAAAACCCTTCAGGATTTGCTGAAAAAACAGGGAATGCTTTCCCAAAATGAACCATCAGATGGGAGATTTGACTCAAAAATAGAGTTGGCAGTTAAACGTTTCCAGCAGAGTCAGGGTCTACTTGTTGATGGCATTGTAGGTGAAAACACTTGGTCAGCTTTGGAGTCCAAAATATGTAGAAGCTTATCGGCCCTACAACAAGCAAGTTGGTTCTTTTGACTTGGACAGGATTGTCGCTACGATTCCTGAGAGTTTTCGTTCCTATGCACGGGAGTCTATTCCCTTAATATTGCAGGAATGTGACGCGAATGGGGTTACAGATCAAGGACAAATTGCCTATATTTTTGCGACAGCGGAACATGAATCTCATCTGGGACAATTGATGATAGAATTGGCTAGCGGTTGGGCCTATGAAGGGCGATCGGATTTAGGCAATACAAGATCGGGAGATGGTCCTCGCTATAAGGGACGCGGTTTAGTGAAAATTACGGGACGATACAATTATACGGATTGGGCTAAACGATTGGGTATCGATCTGGTGAATAATCTCGAACGAGCATCTGAACCCCCGATCGCAGCTAAGATCCTGGTAATCGGTATGCGGGATGGCACTTTTACCAGTTACAAGTTGAATGATTACATCTACGGGGACACCAGGGATTTTTACAATGCTCGACGCATCATTAATCATCTCGATCGCGCTGCCGATATAGCCGCGATCGCCCGCGAGTATTATAGAGTTCTTTAACTCTATATGTCTACAGGATGATATCTAGCTACTGTTACAGGGTTTGACAATATAATAATCAGAAGGTGGTTAGTGGTTAGTGGTTAGTGGACAACCAACAACTGACAACCAACAACTAACATCTGATTGTTATATTTTGAAGCGATGCTTGAGTACTTGTCAACAAAATTAGACAGCTTACAATTATCACAATAAGGCTAGTCTGGATTGTTGCGATTGTATTCCTGGTCGTAATGTTATTGGTTATCTTTATGGTCTCAGTAATTAGATTCTTCAAAAAAGCCAGTATCCGGGGCAAAAAGGAAATAGTTGGTCCTCCCTATATAGAAATTCAGATGATGACGCTGATGCCAGAGTTGGCAGAACGGAATAACAAAGATCCCAATGCTTTTTATCTGTTACCATCAAGTGGAGTATTGGTGACCTTACTTTCAGAGGAAGGACCGGCGGCAGCAGCGGGAATTCGTCGAGGCGATACGATTACACAAGTAAATGGACAAACAATTACCACTGTCGAGCGGGTGCAGAATATTGTCGCTGACAGTATCGTTGGTTCTAGCTTGCAGTTTAAGATTAAACGGGGCGATCGCGTCCTCAAGATAAAAGTCCGCACTGCGCAATTGCCAAATGGTTAGTGATTAGTGGTTAGCGGTTAGCGGACAACCTCCGGGCAGGCGAGGGCAGGCGAGACGCCCGCCCTACGCAAGGATCGAGAAAAATGAGGCAGAAACATGACGAACACCATTAAAAAATATTCTCTGTTTATTCTGTGTGCGGTATTATTCTCGATGGCGACGATCGGGGCGATCGGGGGCACGAGGGCAGCGCAACCAACCTTACATACAGAAGTAGTCGAATACCAGCAAGGAGATACGATCCTTAGCGGTTATCTGGCCTACGACAATTCAGTCAGGGGAAAACGTCCGGGGGTATTGGTAGTCCACGACTGGATGGGACTGGGAGATTTTTATCAACAAAAAGCGGAAAAATTGGCCCAGATGGGCTATGTGGCTTTTGCTGCGGATATCTACGGTAAGGGCGTCAGACCCAAAAATAGAGAAGAGGCGAAAACTCAAGCGACTATCTATCGATCCGATCGTCAGTTGATGCGCGATCGGGCGAACGCTGGGTTAAAGGTATTGCGAAACCATCCCCTTTCCAAAAACAACCGCCTGGCGGCGATCGGCTATTGTTTCGGCGGCGGCACGGTGCTAGAATTAGCCCGTAGCAGTGCGAAAGTAGCGGGTGTAGTCAGCTTCCACGGCAATCTGGATACACCCCATCCCACAGATGCTAATAATATTAAAGGCCAAATCTTAGTATTGCATGGTGCCTCCGATCCCTTCGTGCCCAAAGAACAGGTTGCAGCCTTTACCGAGGAGATGCGCCAAGCTAATGTTGACTGGCAAATGATATCTTACGGCGGCGCAGTCCACAGCTTTACAAATCCCAAAGCTGGCAACGACCCGTCTAAAGGGGCAGCTTACAATCGAGATGCTGACCGGCGTTCTTGGTCGGCCATGCAGTTGTTTTTTGCCGAGATCTTTAATTAGCCTCTAATAATTAATGGTTCGTGGTTATTAACCTGACCGTGAACCATTAAATTATTAGCAATTATCTCACAGAGCGGCGATTATTTCCTGGCAATCACCCAGACTGCATGTATAATTCCGGGAAGATAACCGAGCAGAGTCAAGAGGATATTAATCCAAAAATCCTTGCCAAGACCAACTTGTAAGAATACTCCCAAGGGGGGCAAGAAAATCGCACACAAAATTCTAATTAAATCGCCCATTTAAGCCTCCTTCAAAACAGAAACGCTAGCTCGATCTGATGTCCGAGTGTTAAACTATCTTTGTACTAGCATGAGAACGCTCAATTGTCAAGTAAATCTTTTTGCGGATAAAAGGACATTCTAGGAAATCGGTCCAGTAGAAGTTAGAAACCGGGTATAAGAATGCCGCTATTGACGAGATACAGCTTGTTCAGGAAACAAGTAGAACATTTTTGTGCTAAACTAGAGCTATACTCAATGCAGACCCAATTCAGC
>JACOMV010000069.1 GCA_014324065.1 Hormoscilla sp. SP12CHS1
CGATCTCCCCCTCCCCCTCTTTCCCCCTCTCCCCCTCATTCCTTTACCCAAAATATGTTCTACTGGACCGACGCTCTAGAATGTACCTTGCGGTTAAAATAATAGTTAATAGTTGATGCCAGTTGAAAATCATTTTCATTTCTCAATTTTAATGAACAAATTATGAATTCCCATGCTAGAGAGAACTTAATTCAAGCGATCACCGCAGCAGGAATGGTCCTGTTGTGCGCAGGTGCGATCGCTCTTTTGCAAATACCGCAACTCAAGCAACTCAAAGCAGACCAAAACATAGCAACACCGGAAAAAGTGCAGAGGGAAGTAGCAGCGGAAAAAGCGAGAATAAAAATACTCCAGCAGATGCCAGGATTTGGTTTTGATAACTTAATAGCCAACTGGACTATGGTCCAGTTTTTAATCTACTTTGGAGATGAACCCGCCCGGGCCCAAACAGGCTACAGTCTGAGTCCGGAATATTTTGAAGCGATCCTCGATCGCGATCCCCGCTTTCTGGATGCTTATTTTTTCCTATCTTCTAGCGTATCGCTTTATGCAGGCATGCCAGAACGATCGGTCGCTATGCTTGACAAAGTATTAAAGTTACTAGATCCCCAAGTACCTCCCAAATCTTATTACATTTGGCGTTATAAAGCCATTGACGAGTTATTATTTTTGGGAGATGGTAAAGCAGCGAAAAAGTCATTTGAGATGGCGGCAGACTGGGCTAGCAATTATTCTGACCCAGAAAGCCAAGCTGTAGCGACAGTTTCTAGTCAAACAGCGGCATACTTAGCTACTAACCCCGATAGTAAAAGTGCTCAGATTTCCGCCTGGACTATGGTATTAAATAATGCCATAGACGATCGCACTCGCCAAATTGCGATCGATCGCATCAGGGCCCTAGGCGGAAGGATAGAAACCACTCCTTCGATTAGATCGAACATCTGGAGTGATCGCAGCAGTGATGCACCCTTCTTAGAACGCGAACATTCCCCTTCTAGTACCACCGTTGGTAAACCAACTTCCAAGGGATCGATCAGAGAAGTCATCCCAGAGTAAGGATAGGTATCTAAATATATATCCGCAATTTTCAAGCGTTCTTTGACATCAGCGCGGTTTGGCGCAGCATCTAGTATTATCAACCTGTCTTCATCAAGATTATGTTTAACAAAGGTAGCACTGATGCGTTTGCGGAAACCAACAACTGGATAGGATGATGACCAGTTAGGATTAAATGGATAAAGTAGCAATACAGAATTAGGCACGTTGGCAATTATCTTCACCCAAGCTGCCTCTACCTCTGGAAGTATTTTGTAAATATTTGCGCCAGAGATGTATACTATAGTATTTTCCCCAATACCCAAACTCTCTCGGCTAATACTGGTTGTGGCTAGCAATTGCGCTTCTGTTGTAAAGTCAAAACATTGAGGAGGACTATCTAATTTAATTAATGTTTCCGTGTAATGCTCTCGAGCATCATTTTCTGGCTCAGACAGCTTACTGGAAATGTAATAATCCACATGGCGCATACCTGTTGTCACTGGGGAGTTGGCATCAACTATCTGTATCCTTGCTAGGCGATGTAATGCTAGCAAGGTCACCGGATGCGTTACAGCAGTCACATTAGTAGAAATGAAGAGAATATCTAGTTCTGCTTCCCGAATCGTTTGAACTTGACCCTGTAGATCGGAAGGTAGCTTAATCAGGGCATCTGCATGACCAACGCAGTATCTTTCTAAGCGATGATTACTGGTCTTTAGGGTGTAGAGAATTATCTCAAACAAATCTCTGCTTAAATGATTATACACAGGTAGTGTGGCAAAAGTCTCCGTCTGCACTCCAAATTGGAGAGCCAAGATGCCAAGGCGTATTTTTTTCCTTGTGGGCGATCGTTCTGGGAATTCGTAGTTAGTCTCACTCCCATACTTTTTCGCATAAAACTCTATTATCTCAGCGCGTCTTCTGTATATTTTTTTTAAATTCGCACTATTAAAATACACGGGAATGAGGTTCGCTTCTTTTGTGAACTTCGTTGCTACTTCCTGCCATAACTTTGATTCAATATTATTGATAATATTGCTATGTAGTTCATTAATGTATCGAGCCACATACTGGTAATATTTTTCTGCCTCTCCTATTTCCTGAAAGCAAGAAGGAGCAGAAAGTATAAATCTTCTGTAATTTTCCATTACTGGATTCACTGGTAGATCATCGAGTTCGCAGCAGGGGAGGTTTGTCGCCTTGACCCGGGCGATCGCCTCTTGATTTTCATTCTCCAACCCAATGCGAGAATGGATGCGGGGTAACAACAGTTCCCATTGCATATCGCTCAACTGTCCCATTAGTGTAATTTCTGGTCCATCCTCAACATCTAAATCTTCGGACATCAGCAGATTCATTACCACGCTAGATATCGCCGCATCCGCATCTTCATCAGAAATGTTGCTAGTGTCTACCAAGAGAGTCATCTAGCTTTTATCTGGGTGAGTTATAACCGTCCCCAACACTCCCGCCAATTCCTCACCCAGGGACTCTTCTGGCGCAGACCAATCTGGGAAGATATTATATTAACATCTTTCAAGTTCAAACCTAGGAGAGTTGCATCCATCAAAGCAGAACTCACCTTTTCCGCCATTGTTGACCAAGAAAACTTTTTCGCCTGTTCCAGTCCCGCTGCGATCGACGAGTTGCGCACGCCAGGCTTTTGCACCTCACAAAGCGCATTCACTAGCCCATCGACATCCTCATCATGCACGTATATTACTGCTTCTCCTGATACTTCAGGGATAGATGCGTTGGGAGAAGTAATCACGGGACATCCACAAGCCATTGCCTCAAGAACGGGTAACCCGAACCCTTCATACTTGGATGGATATACTAATGCGATCGCGCCCGAATAAGCAACACTCAGTTCTTCGTCGCTGAGTTGCAGCATATGAACAACAACACCTGTATTATTTCTTAACTCTGCTTCCGATAAGCCCTTACTCCCCGTACATACAAGTTCAAAGCCCTGGTATGTAGGAAGTTTAGGGAATGCCTTCAGTAACAAACCTTTATTTTTATAATCGCTTCTTGGATCAACTAGAATAAAGTAAGGTTTGGATATCTGGTATTTAATCTTAAAGCTATTTATTGCTTCTGAACTAGCTGGGGCCAACTTGCTGAAAACTCCACAATGAGCTACTGTGACCGATTTTGTATATCTTTCTGGGAAAAACATAACTAAGTCGCGAGCTGTATTCTCTGAAATAGCAATATAGGCACAAGCTTGTTCGATAGCATAATGTTTCTCTTGCCACATAGGATGACGGAGATCCCACTGCATCACTTCTGGGATCATGTCATATGCCATGAATACAGATGCCGTTGATACTGGTGTAGTGTAGTAGGTTGAAATAAATAATTCAGCCCCTTCTTCATCGCACACTTGCTGTAGCATTTCACGGTCAGCATCCGTTCTGCTGTAGTCATAAGCTGGCACAGTCCGATACCATATTCCCGGAATTTTCGGAGCAGTTCCCACTCGGTCAAGAACCACAATATGTTTAGCAAAATCATGCTTACTCCATTCTGACAGCAATGAACTCCAGACCCGGGCAATGCCAGTTTGATAAAGCTGGAAAAATACACCGTCAATTACAATTGTGGGAGATTGTCTTGGCTCGTTCCCAGGTTCTACCTGGGAACGGAATGTACCCCAATACAACTCCTCCGGTAGAGCAAACCGCCAAATATTGCTGTTGGAATATTTTTGGGCTATTGGCACCACGCCGCATGCAGAAGCAGTGTCTGCCCTCGTCTCGTCCTGCACCCAGGAAAAATACTCCCGCAATAAAACTGGAAATTGAGTCTGGTTTTGCAACGCCATCCATTGCGAAACGGCATCTTGATAACCATAATATTTCTCCTTAAACTTCAACTGGTCTGGGGTGACATAAGCAAAATACTGGAACACTAAACCCTCTTTCTCCGTTTCTTCATGTCGAAAAGGGTTGACTGCCACGTTCCGCCCTTGACTATCAGGTTGCGGTTCAACTAATATCGGAGGTTCGTGGGCCGCCCAAGACATCCCCGGTTTAAACTTCCAAGTACGCAACCAGTCTTGTTTGGGATTCTGAGCGTAGCAATTGCGCGTACTGATAACCAGATTTTCGCCAACAAAATACCAACACCAGTAGAAAGCAGCAGTTTTGTCAGGATTGTTGGCGAACATTTTTCTGGCAGTACATATCTGTTCCAACGTCCACAGTTCATCTACATCCACTTGCCACAGCAAACATTCTTCCTGGATATTGGCTAGGGGTGCATTCACCATTTCACGTTTTCCCTCCCAGAAAACACCCTCCGGTTTACGGTAGACCGTGATATTTTCTGGATACAGCCGCGCCAGTTCGTCTAGGTATTCTGACGTGCCGTCATTGCTACGCCCATTCCGATGGATTTCATCGGTTATCTGTCCTCCACGCTGCAAACACCATGCCGTATCGTGCTTCAAGTCAGCAACGCCCTCAGTAATGTGCCAATGCCATTTAAAAGGGAGTTGCTCGAACAGATCGATGTGATAGCGGATGAAAGGTTGACCGTTGAGAACAATGGTCAAGAAATGGAGGGGCAAGTCAAAATCTTTGTCCATGACAGCATTATCTATTTTTTTGAAAACGGAGTAGCCATTGTAGCCATTACGGAGTAATAAATTTTTCTCAAATAGCGTGTAATTTATATCTGCCAGTAAGCTGCGATAATTTTTGTAATTCTTAAATGTATTGATATCATCAACCAATAGCCATTTCGCTCCATATACTTCCGACAATTCTACAAAACCCGTAAATTCAGAGCCATCGATTAATACTACGTAAAAAAAATCTATCTCATTTTCTCGCTTAATTTTTTAAATACCTTTCTCAGTCACGCCAGTAGTTCTCAAATATTCTCTACCCTGACGTAGCAAACTTAGTACCTGCTATAACGGGTATTTATTGAGTGCAATTCGGGTATTGTTGTAAAATTCGACAATTTCTCTTTCCTCAGGTAAATCCTCTAGTGAAACCGAAGAAACGTTATAACACTTGACAAAATCATCCTTTACGTACCGATTCAGGAGTTCAATAAATCGGCGTTTTGATGCTTCTATGCAGAACAAGGTTGGGTTGCTGGGGTTATCTCTAAGACCAGCGACAAAGGCTTTGGTGCTCCCCTCACCCGATTATGACCCAATTTCTAACACCGTTTTTATATTTTCTTCTCTAGCTAGGATTAACCTTTGATTTTCATAGGGTTGAATTTCTAGGGCCCGGCGAAAGGCCCCGATCGCCTGCCGATCTTCTCCCAGGGCGGCGTGGCACAACCCCAGTCCGTGCAGTGCCCCAAAATGCACCGGGTTGAGGGCGATTTTTCGCGCCCGCTGACAGCAATGGCAAGCCGCCCGAACCCTAAAGGGTCCGGCTACAGGAACAAAGCCCCAGCTCCCCGGGTAACGCCCCCCTCCGCTGCGCAGGGGCTAGAAGTGAGATGCATCCATCTCCGACAGCAGATCGCACAAAGGATGAGAACTGCTATTATCTGCTAGAAGGCATTCCTGAGGTGAGACTCCCCCCTTTGGTAAATCTCCCGGGCGTAGTCGGTCCAAGTTCCTTGCCCCCAGTAACGAAAACAGCTAGTCTGAAGTAACAGGTTGTAAAGCAGTGCTTGACGATACACCGTTCCGGAAAAATCGGAGGACTGGGTAATTTTTTCCCCTCCCAATGGGTCTATTTTTTCGTGAAACATGGCGCTGAGTTGATTCATCGGCCCTAACACGTTCTCGTACCCCTTTACCCAACTGATGCTATTTGTCCAAGATGCTCCCTCTATATGATAATTGGGATTGTCTTCTTTGATGCAGGCGATCGCCCGTTTGACTGCTTCGGGGGTGCAGTTCTCTGGGTCCACTCGCGACCAGATTTGATGTTGACCTACTGCCTGACAAGGGGGATAATTATCGGGATGGCAACCGGCGGCGGCTATTAGTTCTAGATATTCCGTGCCGTTGATTCCCACTACACCCTGATTTTGGGCCATTTCTTGCCACGCTTGCTGGAAGGCGGGGGGAAATTCATTCATCATCACCCCCCCATTCTCGCCATCCCCTATTTGCGTGACTAATGAGGGTACTTCTATATCCCCTAGCCGCTGTTTTCCCCGGGTTTTGGCTTCATAATAGGGCTGCATCTGACCTACCAGTTTTGTATCGGAACCCTGGGTTTTGATTAAGGCCGTGATGCTTGTGGTTTCTCCCCGTCCATTACGGGCGATCAGACGGTTGGGCAGGTATTTTTCGGGGATGGGTTGGCCCTCCAGGGTTTCTACGGTATGTTCTTGCACTAATAGCCAGCGATAGCCACTTTCCTTCAGGGCTTTGATAAATTCAAACAGGGTGTCCGGGTGGTTTGGTAATGCCATCTCTGGCGGCGAAAACCCTTTGACTCGCCCTAATGCTTCATAACCAAATATGCTGGCAAATTGCTGTTGCCATGCTTGGACGTGCAGTTTGATATCGGGGATGGGGGTGGATGGCACCACTGCATGACTCCACATTGTCCCCAACCATTCTACATGGGGTTGATAGGCCCGATCGCAGGTTATGCCCTGAAGCTTTTCTATGATATCTCCCCGTCCCATTTGCCGCAAGCCCCACAACAGATTTCCAGAATAGTCTAGCATGACGCGGGGATTACAACCTCGTGCTACCAGTTTCGGTATGATATCACCCATGCGGCTATAGCAATTGGCAAATGGACCCGCATTGTGATTGTCCCCTTCCTGGGGATGTTCAAACATGTATTGCAGGTTGCTGATTAGTTCGCCATTTCCTCCTGCGGGGATGGTGGGTTGGTGCATGTGGAGGGCGATCGCGAAGGCGGCGGTTACCTCTTCTAAGCGGATATTTGTGCTGGGTAAAAATACCGGTTCTGACTGTTGCACGACGGAGTTGATTTCTGCACCGCATATATTGGGCAATCCGTCAATTATTTCTGGTAGGTTGGGCAGGGTTGGGGTGGGCATTGGGTGAAACTCCGCTTGGGGATAATATGATGATAGCGAATCTTGTTATTCTTGTCAAGAGAAAAGCCACCGCCGCCGCCCGAACCCGTTCCCAGGCGGGAGCCAGGGAACGAGGGGTCCGGCTACACAAACAAAGCCCGCCTGCGCGGGCTTGATGGCAAAATTGAGATATTCCGAACGGCCAGGAGCTGCGCTTTTTTGACCAGGAAAAATTTGTCCGGAGCGAGGGGGGAATATCTTTACAGAGCCTTATGTTTTAGGAGTACCCCCCCCCCGTTAGCACAGCAGCGTAAGCGTGGGACGCCGGAGCGCTAGCAATCTCCGGCGGTCTTTCTGGGTAGGAGATTGCTAGCTGCTGCGCAGCGGCTGCGCGAACGGGGGGATCCTGGCGCCCCCTCGCAATGACACATTCAATAGTCACAAAAAGCGCAAGTCGATGGTTTATCATCAACCCGCCGATCGGACGGAACGATTAAACGCGATGCAGGCCCTGTTAGCTTGTCCGATCGCTTCCATCGGCACCGTAGAAAGCCCAAAGATGTCAAAGATGCCCAGTTGACTTTTCCCATCTTAGTAACGGAAAATGTTTATCACTGCGGCTACCATGCGGAAAGCTCCTTTGGTGCGGCAAGTTATTTGATTGTCCGCCCAGATGGTAATGTTTTGGTAGATTCTCCCCGCTGGGCCCCGCCTCTGGTCCAGCGTTTGCAGTCAATGGGCCCGATTAAACCCCTGTCCTAGGTTTGACAACTAACTGCTACACCGCCAAATTTTCATAGTTTTGTCATCACTGCTACTAACTATTGTCTGCCCCGACAGACTGATGGCGAGAGTAAGAATCCTGTCTGAATGACCCGTAATAGTGCGGATGAATTTGCCTGTATTCAGTTCCCATATTTTGATCGTTTTGTCACTACTGCCACTAGCAATAATCTGTCCGTCAGCACTAATAATGACAGCATTTATTTCCCTAGAATGCCCTTCTAAGCTGCGGATTAAATTTCCCGTACTCAGTTCCCAAATTTTGATCGTTTTGTCACTACTGCCACTAACGATTATCTGTTCATCGGGGCTGATGGCGAGGTTGTTGACACTGTCAGTATGGCCTTCGAGGCTGTGAATTAATTTGCCTGTACTCAGTTCCCAAACTTTAATCGTATTGTCATAACTACCACTGATGAAATATTGACCATCGGGGCTGATGGCAAGGGAGTTAATTTGCCGTAAATGTCCCTTGATGGAACGGATTAATTTGCCGGTCTTGAGTTGCCAAATTTTGATGTTTTTGTCGCGACTGCCACTGATTATTGTCTCGCCATCGGGAGTTATAGCCACGGCACAAACCCAGTTAGCATGTCCCTTGAGGGTGCGGAGCAATTTGCAGCTTTTCAGTTGCCAAATTTTGATGCTGCTGTCGCGACTGCCACTGACGACGGTCTCGCCATCGGGGGTAATGGCGACGGACATAACTGGTAGGAAATGATCCCTGAGGCTGCGGATTAATTGGCCAGTTGTTAGTTGCCAAATTGTGATGTTATTGTCCCGACTGGCACAGGCTAAACTCTGGCTATCCGGGCTGATGGCCAAGGCATTAACCAAGTCAATATTATACCCTGTAAGGGTGCGTACAGCATGCCAGTTGTTGTCTGCTTTCAGTTTTTCAAAGGCTTCATCTGCTAACTGTTCCATCTGATTTTCGTAGACGGGGAGTTGCGCCTGCTGTATCTGTTGCAGGGTGGCGATGTAGGGTTGAGCCCAGTTTTGTTCTTCTCGGTCAAATTCTGAGAATATCTCGAATAGCTGCGGTTCGTAGCTGGGGTCAATATTCAGGTAATACCAGTCTGTGAGAAAGGCCGCCAGCAGCTTGTGAACGGTGACGATCATTTTCCCGATCGCGCGGTGGGCGTCCCTCTTAGAGTAACTGGCTGCTGTGAGGGCTTGCTTGGCATCGGACCAGTTCCAAGCTGGCATGGCAAATAGGGCCACATTACCAGAGAAAACTCCCCAAAACCCAAGATGGAAAATCACTTCATCATCATTAATGTCGCTGTAAAGAATCCCGGTGGGGACGGGATCCAAAAGCTCGGGCAATTTTTGCAAGTCACCATCGGCGATCGGCTCTAGGAAATAGTCGCCATAAAAATGAACGGGGCGGAATTTGCAGTTGTGCGGGTAATGCTGACCGAGGAATGAGTTAACTTGATTGCTGAGGATAATTCGCAGGTGATTGTGGAAGAATGCTGGGCATTCGGAACTCAGGAATGGGGGTGCAAGCAAGATCAGCAAGCGGTGTTGTTGCTGGGCTTGTTGCAAGATATGCTCGGTTTCGGTGCGACTTAATTTAGCAAACCAGTTGTCTGCTGGCCAAATGGCTGGCATCTCCTGGAGTTTAAGAGAAATTTTCTGCAGTTGTGACTCCCGGATCATGTTCCGTAGCAGTTGAGAAAGTTGCCGTCGTGCTTCGGACTCTTGTGCTTGCAGCAGGTTGACTACTTCGATGTTGTTGGTGCTTAACTGTTGCTTGATATCGGCTTGCAGCTGCCAATATGCTATCATTGCTTGTTGATAACGGGGGTCATCTTGGATACTCTTGGGTAGGGTGGGGACGTTAGAGGATTGTTGGTTTGGATCTAAGGAGACCCCCGCAGTGGCCCTGAGCTTTTCTGTGAGTTCTTCCACAGCACCCTGGGGTAGTTCATACAGGACATTAGATACTGATTTTGGTATCGACATAGGCTTTGGTGAATGTTCCCTTCTGGTTTGATTCTCTGTAGTTTAGCAAATCATCGCGCGCAGGATCTGCATTCTCCCCACTGTCCATCGGGCTTTTCTGGATCGCTTATTCCTCTTGTGGTCTAATTGCACTTTCGCATTGTTGAAAAAGATCGTGTAATATTCCCAAAATCGCTGATAGATTACTGATAGAATAAAGTAAGGTTTCATAAACCATGCCTGCTACAGTCAGTTGGTAAAATTTCCAGCCTTTACCATTAGTAACTATGCCAAAAATATCTATATTTTTACCGAGTTGTTGATTATTACATTGACAGGCTTGCATTTCCACCATACATTGAGCCAATTCTTTTTCAAAGTCATCCTTTTTGGCTTCAACTACACATAAAAATGGCGCTTCTAAATAATCTTTATTTTCTGTAAGTCAATAGTCTACATTACCGGTTAATTCATCACTTTCTAAAGCCGCACCTTTCCAAAATATGAGATTGTTAAATCCTTCTAATCCTTCTTCACAAATCGCATCAATTAATAATTCTTTGGCTTTTTCCGAATTCTTCAAATTAAACCGGCTTGTCAATCTGGCTAGACGTTGATGAAAGAATTCACTCGGCTGTACCGGTTGCGATTCTATATCCCATCGGGATAACTTGGTAATCTTAAGTTGCTTGAAAGCTTTTTTTTCATCAAAGCTGGAAAATATTTTCTTTTTCTGTTTCTCTGTCATGGCTATTCCCAGGATGTTGCGTATTTGTCTCGCCTGTCTGTTGTCGCCGTAAGGTGGGCAATGCCCACCCTACATGTTTCCCCCATTTACAATTCGCCATTCACAATTCACCATTCACAAGTCAATCAAGCAAAGGTAGAATATCCTAAATTTGGGGGAACGTCCTGCAAGCGTCCGGGACCAACTGCTTGCAATGCTTCTTTGAGGATCACATCACCTGTATAGAGGGCGCGACCGATAATTACACCGTTTACTCCCAGGGGTTCGAGTGATAGCAAACTCAAAAGGTCGGTGATGCTGCTAACTCCGCCAGAAGCAATTACTGGAATATCTACAGCTTCCGCAACTTCTCTCAAAGCTGCCATATTTGGACCCTTGAGAGTTCCATCCCGCTGGATATCTGTATAGATAATAGTAGCCGCCCCCTGTGCTGCCATCTGCCGGGCGAGGGATGTTGCTAATATCTCTGATGTTTCTAGCCAACCCCTGGTGGCAACTTTTCCCTCCCGGGCGTCAATGCTGACGATAATTTGTCCGGGAAATTCTCGGCATAACTCCCCTACTAATTGGGGCTGTTCTACGGCCACCGTTCCGACAATTGCTTGTTGTACTCCTAAGGAGAGGAGGTTGGCAACTTTGGCATAGTCCCGCAAACCGCCTCCCACTTGTACTGGCACTGGTATTGCTTGGACAATGGCGGCGCTCGCTTTCATATTAACAGGTTTACCAGTCTTAGCAGCATCCAAGTCTACCAGGTGGAGTCTAGTAGCACCTTGGTCTACCCACTGTTTAGCTACGGCAACGGGATTTTCATCAAATATTTGCTGTTGTTCGTAGTCTCCCTGATACAAGCGCACGCATTTGCCTTCTAGTAAATCGATCGCGGGTATTACATCCATATTTCACTATCAGTTATCAACCTCGGTTCTGCCTGCTAATGGCAATGAACAATTTCCCATTAACATTTAGCCATTAACATTTAGCAATGCCTTCTTCACGGGCGCAACGTTGCACCGCAGCAGCTACGACATTTGCAACGCGCGGATCGAAGACGGAGGGGATGATGTTTTCTCGGTCCAGATCGCTGGGGGCGATCAAGGAGGCGATCGCGGCCCCAGCAGACTGATACATTTTAGTAGTAATGGTGGAGGACCGACAGTCTAAAGCCCCCCGAAACACTCCGGGGAATGCTAACACATTGTTAATCTGATTGGGATAGTCGCTGCGACCTGTAGCCATAACTGCCACATCCTCGGCGACTAACTCTGGCTGAATTTCGGGAATGGGGTTGGCCATGGCAAACACGATCGGGTCTTTGGCCATCGCTCGCACCATTTGTGGGGTCAAGAGACCGGGACCACTCAGACCAATGAAGACATCTGCACCCTGGATGGCCCCGGCCAGGGTGCCAGTTGCGGACACGGCAAATTCTTGCTTTTCTGGGGTGAGGTCGCCGCGCTGGGTGGAAAGAATTCCCTGGCGATCGCACATCAAGATAGTCTTGGCCCCAGCTTGGCGCAGTAAACGGGCGACGGCCACTCCCGAGGCCCCGGCACCATTAAAGACGATCCGCACCGACTCCAGGGATTTTTTCGCCACCTTCAGGGCATTGTACAAAGCTGCCAGGGTGACAATAGCAGTGCCATGTTGGTCGTCGTGAAAGATGGGAATATCTAATTCCTGTCGCAGTCGCTGTTCGATTTCAAAGCAACGGGGGGCGCTGATGTCTTCCAGGTTGACACCGCCGAAGACCGGGGCGATGTGCTTGACTGTTTCGACAATGGTATCTGTATCCTGGGTGGCCAGGCAGATGGGGAAACCGTCAATGCCGCCGAATTCCTTGAATAGCATCGCTTTGCCTTCCATCACTGGCAGGGCCGCCTCGGGACCCAGGTTCCCTAACCCGAGTACGGCACTGCCATCGGTCACAATGGCGACGGTGTTTTGCTTGATGGTCAAGTTGTAGACTTCTTCGGGCTTTTCGGCGATCGCCCTACATATGCGACCCACGCCGGGGGTGTAGGCCATTGCCAGATCCCCCTGACCTCTTAATGGCAGCTTACTGCCGATGGTGATTTTGCCCCCTTGGTGCATGTCGAAGGTGCGATCGGAGACCTGGAGTACCTTAATTTCCGGCAGGGCCTTGACCGCTTCCACAATTTTATCGCTATGTTCCGTACTGGAGGTATCTACGACGATCTCCCGCACTGTCATCTCGCGCGTGCGATCGATTAAATTAATCTCGTCTAGGTTGCCCCCCATAGAGGCGATCGCCTGGGTAACGCTGGCCAAGTATCCCGCGCGATTAGGCAATTCTAGGCGAATCTTTAAGCTAAAACTAGAGTTAGGTGTCAGTTCTGTCATTTACGTAGGACGGGCGGATCGCCTGTCCGAAGGTTGTCACTGGTTCTGAGATTAGGGGAAAGATAAGTTCGCGACTGTACTCAACAGCACCAATCAGCTTAACATCATCAAGGCATCAAGGACATGGTAGGAGATTCCGCTAGGTGTCGGCCTTGTGGCTGATTGCTAATTGCTATAGCATGAAAACAGTAGCGTTCTAGGAAGTAAAATGCTCCTGGAAGAGAAGCTTCATATATCGTACCTGCCGACAGCAGAGGAATTACCCCATACTGATGATGTTCCCACCGATAGCGAACTGCAAGATAAAATCTCTCAACTACTCGATATTATCCTCAATTTTATCTGGGCCGATCGGTCGGACTGGTTTTTCGGCAAGGACATGGGTTGGTACTACGACCCCGACCAACCTTATATCGCCCCAGACTGCTTTTTGTGTTTGGGTGTACCGCGAGTCAAAGGTACTAATTTGCGCCTGAGTTACGTCAGTTGGGAAGAACGGGGGGTCGTGCCAATTTTTGCCTTGGAAATTGTCTCCAAAACTCCCGAGGGAGAGTACAAGCGCAAGAAAAATATTTACGCCCAACAGGGAGTTCTTTACTATACGATCTATGCCCCGTTGCGCACTCGCGGCGACTGTATATCTACCGCTTGCATCGGGGCAAGTACGAACTGCTGCCAGATAATCCGGTTTGGATGCCAGAAGTGGGATTGGGAATTGGTAAGTAGTCAGACAAAATTAATTACATAGTTTACCCCAAATTCCTTGATGATTTTTTCAAGGTCGGCAACTAAAGTTTT
>JACOMV010000070.1 GCA_014324065.1 Hormoscilla sp. SP12CHS1
GAACCTAGCCATCTAGGGCTGTTTGGGCTTCAAGTTGGTAGCCTACAATCAGATTTGACAAAAAAGTTGCACATCGCGTAGATTGGGAGTTGCTAATATACGACAGAAAAATTTGTGGACAGGAGCGCTCCTTGCTGATACATATATCACCATATCAAGCTAGGGCAGCTAATGAGCAAAAGTGTATATTGACAGGAGGTAACTGTTTATGGTAGCAGGTCAAGGTGTAAAATATGCTGTTGATTTGGTGATGTGCATTGATGGCACCGGTTCAATGCATCCTATAATTGACCAAGTCAAGTCAGAGGGGCTAACCTTCTACAGTAAGCTGGAAGTTAAAATGGAGGAAAAAAAGAAAAAAGTCGATCAGATACGAGTCAAAGTGATCGTATTCCGGGATTACTATGCTGACGAGCCAGACAAGGCAATGGTCTGTTCGGACTTTTGCGATCTCAGATCGCAATCTTCTAACTACACTAACTTTGTGTCTGATATAGAGGCAGATGGCGGAGGAGATGAACCAGAAAATGGTTTAGAGGCTTTAGCACTAGCCATAAACTCGAATTGGGAAACAGGACAACAGCGTCAAGTTATAGTCATTTATACTGATGCCAGTGCCTATAGCTTAGATAAAGGTCCAAAGCCGAGCCATTATCCGAACAATATTGCCAAGACACTGGCTGACAGATCAATGGTCTGAAATGCCAGATAGTTCAAAGCGTCTGCTTCTGTTTGCACCGGATGTATACCCTTGGACAGTAATCGGAAGTAGCTGGGAAAACGCTATACATTATGTATCTGAATGCGGTGATGGACTGCAAGAATTAGAGATGGAAGAAATTTTGAATGTTATTGCCATTAGCATCTAATTCCTTATATGGTAGCAAAATGCTCACAGTAAAGGCTGAATGTGGATAGTTTGAGATGCCGATGACTACTGGTCAGAATATATGTCACTGGTTCAATACGTCATGTAATTGACCAGGTCAAGCGATCGGCTACCGGTACTGAAAATTACACTCCTTAAGTCAATGAATGAATTTCCTTTAAAGATGATAAACATAGAAATCGCAAGTGGTAAAGGTGAGGATGCTTACTTCGCTGATTCAGATTATCATCAGACAGTAGTCATAGGTGTATTTGACGGTTTGGGGGGCAGATCCGCAGGCTATGATGGAGAAACAGGCGGACGAATTGCATCTAGAGAAGCTGCTAAGTTGAGCAAGGATATTTTATGGAATCAAAAAGGCATACTGACGAAAGATATAGCAGATCGGCTTCAGCAGAGGATATGTACAGACCTAAAAACTCAAGCAGATCGGAAGATGGGAATCTCCAAGATCAGGGGTTCACTAGCTAGCAAGAGGTTATGTACAACTATAGCGATGGCTAGTATGCCCAAGCAAAAGGAACCCAACCAAGAGTTTGAGGTTAATCTAGCTTGGATGGGCGATTCTCGCATTTATTTTTTGAGTCCAACCAAAGGTCTACAACAGCTAACTAAAGACGATCTAGAAAGCAGCAAAGATGCCTTTCAGACTCGTAAATCAACTATAACTCGAATAGCCAAACTTTCTTATAATTTAACTCTCCGACCGGGTGCATCCCATATTTGCCTCGCCGCCCGAACCCTAAAGGGCCCGGCTACACGAACAAAGCCCCAGCTCCCCGGGTAACGCCCCCTCCGCTGCGCAGGGGCTGCATTACAAAAGTGAGATGCACCCCGGAATGCTTGCAATTGGTCTTGCAACTGGTGGAGTATTAATGATGGGATTCACAGTATATTTGATCTGGCAATCTCGATTTGATACGAGCGCTTTTAATAAAACAGTCCTTAATGAAAAGAAAAATTTATTTCTCCTAAGAAGAATGACTGGTTGCTTACTCAGGGCGCGGTAATGAAAGATGATGGATTATTTCAACTACAACATCATCATTCCGGCCGGTCTATCTGGAGGAGACAGAGTTTTACAGATGTTTATTTTTCAGCAGATGTGATTAAAGTCAATGGTCCTAATGATGTTGCGTTTGGTATAATAGCCGACACAAAATATAAAAACTTTTATAATTTACAAATTAACGGAAATGGTTATTTTGTGATGGGTAAACATTCACAAGGTAAATGGCACAATAAAATAGGTTGGAAGAAAAGTAACCTTATTAAACGAGGTAACAACAAAAATAATCCTAACCGTTTGAGAATTGTTTGTAAAGGGAATTTAATTATGGGATTTATTAATAATGAAATGGTGGGAAGTTTTATCGATCAATCATTCAGCTCGGGAAAAGTTGCAGTTGAGTCAGGAGGGGGCAAAGGAAATGCAGTTGCCGTGTATTTTGATAATATAATTATCAAGGAGAAAGGAAAGAAAGATTAGCTAACACAAGATTGAGAAGGCGCTGCGGTTGTCTGGGGGCGATCGCACCAACAACAAGGGCGATCGCATAGCGAAACCCATCACAAGCGCGATCGCCTGTTGCTTTAGGAAAGATTTCTGCAACGGAGCATCACTTAGCAATTAATTGTAACTGTTCCAGTTCCCTAGGATGGGTTAAATGTTGGCGCAGTCGATCGCTGAAATAGACAACTTCATATTCTGGTGCCAATTCTTTGCGTAACTGATGCCACAAACCGATCCCCTCTTTCTCAAAAACATCCTTTGCTTCTGCACTAGGGAAACCCGATGATGCAGGATCGTCCCAGTTCAACTTGGCATCATAGGCATCTGCCCACTTTTCCAGACGATTAATTGTTTCCTGACTCAAGGGTAACGTATTCGGGTCTATGTCACCGATATTTTCAGGATCTTTCCCCCACAGCGGGTAACATCCATAATCTGCCATGAGTTCGATTTTCTTAGCCATAATCATTATTCACAAATTAAGGTGAACTTCTAGGGTTAGCCCCGACTATATAGCCGTTACTACCGATTGTAACCGCAATGTACTGAGTTTCGCCATTAAAGGTGAGTTCATAAATTAGTCGCGTTCTGCTTCTGCCTTGATAACCAACAAACCGACCTGTTGTTACCGCCGCCATCACAACATCGGCGATTTGGTCTGGCGAGATTCCCCGATCGGCAAAATCGTCAGAATGTTCTTGCAAAATGTGTTGTAGACCAGATTCACTATCTCCGGACTCCAAAAACACGATGTTGCCGTCTGGCAGCTTGGCAATTCCTAGGATATTCTCAGGACTGTGCTTGATATCAGCTTGCCTGAGTTCAGCAATGAGAGATGTTTTGTCTGCCTCTGATGGTTGATTTGATTGTGTCAATCGCCGTGGCCGTTGATAGCTATAAAATTGATTTCCTCAAGTATAGCACACTTCGCTCATCAAAGTCGTCAAATCAACATTTCTAATTTTATCCAATTCTATCACTGCTGCGACTCTTTCCACATTTTGATGCTCTACCCGTTCTATGTATGCTAATAATTGATTATCTTCTACCTCAATGAGCTGGCCCCATTCCCAAGCGATCGCCCATATACAGTCTTGTTTGTTCTGCTGGTGGTAGTCGGCGCTGAATGATTTACACCAACTTATTCAAAGGGCGATCGCTATGATGCTACTTGACATTGATGTCATCATCTTACACATCTTTTCATAACAGATTATTGCTTCCCCTACCAAATATCTGACTTGACTGTCGCTTGACACCCATGCTAGTCATAAGACGGTGTCAAGCAACAGAATCTGGGTTATTTATTCTTCAGCTTCAACACCCTGCAACCAAGCCACTAAATCTGTCTGGGCCTCAAAATCCAGCAACGCCTCTGCCAAATCCTCTAACTGGATGAGTGACAACTGGCGAATCTGCTCCTGTAACTCCGCCGCAATTTCACCCATCCGCCGCGTGAGTAGGCGCAGAACAATCGTCAAGCCTTCTTGTTCTTTTCCTTCGAGCATCCAACTGGTGACTATTTCCATGATTTCCTCCTGTTCAGATGATGCCAGTGTACCAATCTCTTCTTGGAACTGGGTTTCCTCCTCTGCATTCAATTGCAGATAGGTGTCGATAAATCCCGAAATCAGTCGGGTCTTCGCCGGATCCAACTTCAAAGTTGCCAGCAAGCGCAGACACTCTAATTTTACCCGCCAGCGATCATCTTTGTCAATCCTCATTTTCGTCATCAATGCCGTGGCCACTGGATTTTTCTGGCGCATGAAATCTCGCCAATTCAGACGATTTAGCTGAATGACCTTGTAGTTGAACTGCAAGATGACTTGCTTGTCAATGACAACTTCATAACGGTTGGGTTGTTCCTTGCGCGGAGAGTCAAAGGACAGCACTGCTATGGGATATACTGGCAAACCGTGATTGTGTGACAAAAAGGCAAAGTACCGAAACATCCGCTGCTCAAAATTTTTCTCATACTGTGCCTGGCTTTCCACATGGATCAGCAAGAAGGTTTCCCTACCACTCTTAAATTTGGTTTTGACCACCAGATCCGCGTTATATTTCTCTCCCGATTTGAGTTCGGTGAATATCTCTTGTTCTAAGAACTCCAGATAGCTGGTGTCTATCTCGGCGAGAAGTGAGGGAAAGAATAACTCTAAGAACTCCACGAAAAATGTCTTGAGCAGTTCCTTGAACAGGCGATCGTGTTTGATAGTTTCTTGTTCCATACCCTGACTTCGTGAATTGACTGTTGCTTAACACAATATCATCCTATAGATACCCTGTCAATCGCCCCATTAAAAAGCGATCGCTCATAGACTCAAGTAATTCCCTCACTTAGCTGTTATCCAAACCCCCGGCTAACAGCTAAAGTCGGTCGAAAACCGACTGAAAACATGATCATTATTTTCGCCCATCTCATGACCATTCTCAACATAAAAACTGCCATACATAATCGAAACTTCAAAAATATCTGTAGTAATCACTGCTGGCTTTTTGTGCGCGTCCTCTCCCAGATGAATGCCAATAAAATCTGCTTTTGCTTCGCCTACTTCTTCGGGAACGTATACTTCCCAAGTTATTTCTCGACAATCTTGAAAAACTATCATGTAAGGCGAGCGCTTTTCTGGATCGTACACGCATTCAAACAAGATTTTATTTCCCCACATGGAAATTTGAACATTTGTAATTAACGAGGTTAACCCTCCTAAACCTAGCAAATGGTAGTCTTCTGTCCAATTAGTCACTTAACCTTTCTCCTGTCTGATGCGTACCTGGGATTAAATTACCTTCACCGATCGCGCCTTAATGGATGGATACCAGCCATCACCAATAGGCGACGCAAGTAAACAACACTTGTTCTGTCCAAAGGTCGAGATTGAAGGGAACATTCTCTTATCACGATCGCTCATCAAAGTCGCCAAATCAGCATTTATAATTTTCGCCAATTCTATCAATGCTGCGACTCTTTCCACATTTTGATGCTCTATCCGTTCTACGTATGCTAATAATTCATTATATTCTGCCTCACTTAGCTCGCCCCATTCATTTTTATCGTCCAATTCCTCCAGTCGTGTTTGTTCTGCTGGTGGTAGTCGGCGCTGAATGATTTCCAGTAACGCTTTTTCTTCCAACATCATTTGTCCAAAAGTAATTCCCTGACTTCGCTGCTATACCGCCCCCGGCTAACAGCTAAAGTCGGTTGAAAACAGACTAAAAATATTGTCATTTGTTTTGCACACCTCATGACACTTCTCAACATGAAAATTGCCATACATATTATACTAACCTTTCTTGTGGCAATTTTTCCACTAACTCGATCTCCCTTTGGCTAATTTCCGTTGATGTCATCATCTTACTCCTCCTACCCAATGGTATTTTTCTGTATAATTACTCACTGAATGTCGATCCGGTAAGGACTATTTTCATTCTATCATCCTCATTCCCTTTGACATGCGATCGCCCCTATAATTATCCACTATACCGGCAATGGACCCTAACAGCAACCATCCCAAGATATTAATCCTGGCATCAAACAAGGTCACGTCCAGCAAGTGAAATAAGCTACAGCCCCCGAAGGCGACAATATAGCTGAAAAATATCAATCTATCCTCATTCTTCATCTGGCCCAGCAGCAAAACCGCTTTCCCCAACACCCAACCCACTAACCCACAAAACCACAGCGTTGCGATAATTCCTGTTTCTGCCATTAACATCAAAATTAAGTTGTGGGGATGACCTACCCAGTAATCCATCTGCGCTTCATATATTGTAGTAAAATTTCTTAACCCCCAACCCGTCCCAGGACGCCGCAAAGTTAGGTCCCAAGCAAATTGCCATTGCGTAGAACGTAACTGCGCGATCGGGCGATCGGGATGTAACTCGTCTGTCAGTCGCTTCCAGAAGTATGCGGGCACAACTAAGCGCAACCATTGCCGCAAGGGGTCTAAACCAAATGCTGCCCAGAGTACAGTCCCCGCTGCTGCTGTTACTGCTGTTACCAACCAACGCCAACCCAGATATACCGCAAAGGCCAGACAACTTAAAAAGGCGATCGCCCAAGCATTGCGGGAATGAGTTAAAATCAGGGCCAGGGCATTTCCTATAACTAGCAGGGATAAAAAGAAATTAGGAAAACTTTTTTTCTGGAATTGTTCGATCCACAATTCCAGTGTTAGAATAAAGGTAATGACCAGATAGCTAGCCAGAACATTGGCATAGGCAAAAACAGAGGCCATTCTCCCCGGAGGTGTCCCAGTAGGTTCCAGAGGAAAGTAGATCGCCATCCATAATTTAATCGGTCCCGTCCAGCCCCAAAATAGCTGCCCCAAACCGATAATGATTACCGGGACAGCAGAAAGCCCGATCGCCCAAGATATCCGCCGCAACTGGGCAGGTGTTTTAATCAAAGCGCTGACAGCAGCAAATAGCACGAAGAAAGGCAAGAAATTAAATAATCCCAAAAACCCATCGCCCCGGTTTTGGGCAAAGCAAGCATTGACAAGCAGTCCTGCTGCCAAAATCGCAAATCCCTGGTTGACAGGGCGGCGGATAATAGTATGGAACTCTTGCCGCCAGACATTCACCATCATCCACAGCAAGCCGAAAGCCGCCAAAAATGGACTCAGAGGCAAGATAATTAACCCCAGATGCAGTTGCCAATCAACCAGAGATTTTAGATTGGGTATTTTGAAATTCATACCATTTCGTCTAAAACTAAAAAAAATTTAGAAAGATTAAATTATTAGTCGGTTTTAATCGACTTTAGCTATTAGCCGGGGTAAGCATACCCCGGCGGGCTGACAGCGAAGAGAGAGATTGTGGGGAATGAGCTAATAAGCAAATTCCCAGCATTCAGAACGGGTGAGACGAATTTGAGCTAGGGCAAAAATGGTGGGAATAATGCGACTGTAGTTAGTTGAGACCGCCCGCCAACCCAAATCTGCAAAAAACCAAGTCCATAATGCTGGTCCGACAAAGGCTAAAATACTCCGGGTCGCCCCATAGCGGGCTGTAGTTAATGCCATACCCCGCTTAGCGCCCTGCAATGTCAGATAATTCTGAAACCGGGCCGCTGTTGCTACGCCACCTTTGACTAATGCTTCTTTGGCAACTTGATAGCTAGCAAAATGCAGGGCAAATTGATGGGCAATTTTTTGCAGCAACATGGGCTTTAGGGTGGAACTGACAGCTATGGCACTGCCCCCCTTGAGTAGTAAACAGATCGGGTTTTTCACAAGCGATCGGGGCAGGGGTTGGGCGAATTGGGTTTGGGCGATCGCCCCTCGGACCCGGTCTCCAAAAGTTTTTTTTTCTGAGGCGGGGAGTCGTTTCCAAGTCCGCCGCAGCAGATTTAGAAACACCTCTGCTTCTAAATCTATAGTAGAAAGCTTGGGAGAATAGGGAAATTTCAGGTAACGACAGACCTGGATCAACACTTGACGGTAAGTCATCTGCTGGGCCCGTCCCCGCAGTACCGTCACTCCATCTGCGGCCAGAAAGCGAAAGCGCCTCTCTATGGCATCTAGCCAAGCGGAACGTTCCTGACTCTGGACATCGATCGGGTCGGGGGTGTAAACATAGTCCAGAGGGTTTAACTAACGGCGGAACAGGAGTTGCGTCAGCTGCTGCAATTCTTCCTCTGTGGCCAATTCTAGCCCTGTTCTTAGTTCATCTAACACTGCGAACGCCTCTATTTAATAGTTGTTTGTCAGCTCCTGCGGGTATTACCTTAGCTAGCAGGAGCTTTCCTGAGATTCTTTCCTCTTTTATTTTAGATAGCCGATCGCCTCTTGGAGATGTAACTCCTGTTTGACGTGCAAGTCATTGATGCTGGTATCGCTGGTCTGACTTGTGCCAGGATCCTGCACCTTGCTGGTTATTCTCTGGTTGTGCTGGTCTCGCGGCCATGGCTGCGCTCCCGCAAGGGATACTGCGGGCGATGCTGCTGCGCAGCCGCTACGCGATCGGCACCCTCCCTTACCCGCCAGTTGCATGGCACTCCGCGCCGTTCGCGGACTGCGTTACCTGGAAGTCAGGACCGTTATAGTTTCATAGATTGCTGGAAATACTGCAAAGCGGGGGCATAATATTGCATTTGACCAAGCAGTAACCCCAAGCAAAAAGCTAAGTCCTGCTGTTCGCCAATGGGATAGTAACTGTCCCATATATTTCCTGATTCAAGACTTCGTCAGCAGTTTCTAGCTGTGACATCAAGAGGGTAAAAAAGCCCAGCATGATGTTCGGATCCCAGCCACTTAATCTCAGGTATGCAATAATTTATAATTTATTCGGTGCTGAAATTTTCACAATTATTCTAGATCGCCCCTGTCAAGGTGAAGAAGTCATCTGGTCCCAAGTTCTCGATCGCATCCTCGTATGCGCGGGCTATTTCTACATAGTTTTGATCGCGATAGCCCCAGATAAAACGAGATACTCATGCTAGGATGGTAGTGGGAAGCCTGTAGCACTTTCACCCCTTTATTTTGCACGTATTGTCCATCGAAAAACTGCCATGAACATTAATTACCGATTCTCCCCGGTAATGGAGAGATTCTTCTCTGTTGTCACCCGATAATAATAGCAAGCGTCCCCCCGACTAAAATTCCGCAGACATTCTAGACCAAAACAAGGAAATAGGAGTGAAGTATCCGTCAACTGCTGCTGATAGTTCCGCAGCAGTTGATTGAAGTCTTCATCCTCGTAGTATGCAGCCGTGACTGGATGATTTTGTAGGATATTTGCACCCGATCGAGCAATGCTGGGTCATCCAGTTCCGGTTCCGCTTGGGGAGTCGAAAGGGTAACCAGACTTTCGTATAGTTGACCGTCTTTGATATAAAAACAATCTTGAGGAATGCTATCGAAGAAATAGTTAGCCAGGACGACAACTGGGTTTTTCACCGTTTGCAGAGAATATCTCCGGAACGAACTAGCTGAATTTCCCGGTCCTTGGTGGCGTCAAAGCGGGCAAAGTCCAGTTGACCTGATTCTACAAAAACCTGTAGCCTGGGGTGATAGTTCCAATAGTCAATGTTCCCTTGGGGTAAATCTGTGATAATATTTGAAAGGCACCCCTTGCAAAACCGAACGCTTATATAAACCCAGGAACTTTTTCAGAAACAGATAGGCAAAACGACCAGAACCTGCACCGAGTTCAATAAAATAAACAGGCTGACTGAAGTCTATACTGTTGGGGGCGACGTAACAATCTCGCAGGAAACCAAACACCACTTTAGTATAGGCGTTGGCAATAAAGGGATTGCTGGTAATGTAATGGGGGAAGGTGTCCTGACTCCAGGCTGCTACCCTACCCCCTGCTGTTCAAAGAAATTGCGCCTCCGCTTCCACAGTCGGGACCGTGATAGGCGCTGGTTTTGCTCTATAATAAAGCTGGCGTTTGCTGCTGTCGAGGTCTTGGCGTCATTCATTGGCTTTGTGATGTTCTGTTTTGGCTATGGCTAATCGAATTTCTCTATTTTATCCTATTTTATCCATAAAAACATTTACGGAAAAATTTTGCTATAATTTATCTGTAGGAGTTGCTAGATTAAGTCATGGCAAATATTCAAGTCGAACTTAAAGTACCAGATGCGATCGCCGCTACCGAGGAGTTGTTGTCCATTTCCGGGTTATCGGAGACTTGGGAGCCAGCAACAAGTGAAGCCGAGAAGGAGAACCGCTGGTAACCATTGCCACCATTGTCGCCATTGCTGGCGGGATGTTAGCCATTGCCGAGCAAATTCGCAAGTGGTATAAAGAGTACAAGCAGGGAAATGGTAAAACAATTGAAAAAGTGCTGATTGTGGGGCGCAGGCGAGTGCTGCTGGAAAATGCTACAATTGAGCAGATTAAGCAAATTCTCGACGAATGACAGCGCAATTATCTCGTTACCTGCTATAATCAGGAAATATAATCTAGAGGATATGGCTCCTGGGAAGAAGTCAGGGAGCATCTCACGTTGGTTGACGTTTGTTACCCAACCGACAACATTACTGGGAATGACCACTATGCAAATTATACACCTCTACCTCAAGCTGCTTGGCGAAGATTACGCCGAACTGCGCTATTTTTTGGATAACCCCAATCAGTATCAGTCTCGCCGTCTCCTCCTGGCAGATATCGCTGAGTTGATTCAAATGGCCGTTCGCGTAGCGTGCGCGCAGCGCAATCGCGACTATTACCTCCGCTTGGCTGTAGATTATGCTATCACGGGAAGGCGCTTGTATGATTGGTTGGATGGGGATAGTCGCTTCCTCCAACGAACCTTAGATAAACATCGGCGGGAAGGCATAATATACTCCGAACAGTGAGAAACTGCGCTTTTGGGGACAGTAAAGAATTGTCATTGCGAGGAGGGATAATTGAGAGATCCTTATGCCGTAGGAGTAACTCCCTTCCCTCAGCAATCTCCGGCGGTCCTGCGGGGTGGGAGATTGCTTCATGACATACCTTTGGATTTGATGGCTGACAAACTTCACGCTGATATTGAGGAATTGATTGAAATAATTTAATCTTACTGTCATGTCATGAAAAGGATAAAATTGACAAGACTTTATCCTTCTACCTCTTCTGTTCCCTCCGCAGTTGTCACAGCCTCTAGATACTGACTATCCATCAGGAAATTTCCATTGGCAAAGCGAACCCCCCAATACCCTCCCGGATAGCGATCGAGCGCCACGCCCTCTTCGCCCAGCTTAATCACATTGGGGGGGCGTAGCATGGGCATGGGTTCAGCTGTTTTCACATAAGGTGGCAAAGCTATCACTCGCACCCGATCGCCTACCTTCAATTCTTTGGACATTGTTAATTTTCAGTTGTTGCTTGTCATTTGTAAGTTTACCACTATCAACTGACCGCCTTTAGCAGGTTGGGTTGGGATGTGGTCAAGGCCCGTTGACAAAAATGGGATCCCCCCAGCCCCACCGATCGGCTGTGGTCATGCATTTGTTGATAGAGCAGTAATTTAAGTTTGTTATATAATAATCATTATCATTCTCATTTAATGAGGACATAGCACTTGACATGCACATCCTTGCGCACGTCGATTTGTAATATTTAAGTATTCCATAAAGACTCGCAAATAAGGCACTATTAAGACAGATAGTTATACATACCATGTGAAATATTTGACAACTAATGACATATTATTTTTTATAAAATACGGATATTGACGTGTGTAAAGCTACTGCCAAAAAGCTTTTTTTGTGCGGCACTGGTTCAGTCTAATTAAGATATCGCCTGAAACCCTTACCCAGTAAGGGATATATACCTTTTAGCCTCAATGACCGAAACACATGTCCTGTAATGATTTCAGTAATTTTATTAATCAAACTGAACCAGTGCCCAGAGAACGGAGAAGGGGTAAATCACGTTGAAGCAGGTTTTTGCATGCTTAAAATTGACTATTACGTCCGAAATACGAGAAATACCACCCTAAAGCATGTAAAAGAATGTCAGATATGAACTCTTAAGTCCCGATCTCTGAAGATATTTATGTTTAAGTATGGAAAAGCGCTTGATTTAATAGAAATTGGGCGTTGTACATTTTGGGGATGGTACTCCTTTTGCACATTACTGAAAGTCGCTTTTAGTCTAGGTTTAAAACTATTGCAACTGTGTCTATCATCCCGTCCGAAGTGCAAGGCCGAAAATTCAAGTGGCGATATGCATAATAAGCATGTAAAAGTATGTGTTAACCTGTCAGAAAAAGTCCGAACTCGGAAGGGAGAACGGGGGACAGGTTAAGAAATCGGCAATTCAAGGGATTACCGACGGGTTTTGACCTCCCCCCCCCCTACCTCTTACAAGGGTAGGTTTTTTACAAAAAGGCAGTGACCGGACTTGGGAGACAAGGGGGTGTGGTCAAAACCAGTTGATAAAGAAAAGGTAAAATTATGACAATTTCACTGGTTGATAAGCGGCTCCCGCCCGGATTTGTATTATAAATAATTACATATAACACGAATTTGGATTACGTGCTACTAAGTAATCTGTCAACGTCGTTCGCGTAGGACCAGTAGCCTGTCAGTGCGCACGCTCCGGGCCCCCTCCGCTGCGCGAATCCTTTTGGCCAGGAGATCGACAAATGCATGACTACACCTGAGACAAGGAGACAAGGAAGGAAAGGAGGAGAAAAATGATGACAGCAATGGTATATTTACCAAACCACTTTCCCTCCTTGTCTCCCTTATCTGTTCGGAATTATATCGTTAATGTAAAAAATATACCCCTGTGAGCCCCCCTACCCCCATCTGTACTACGAAGCAAATCGCGTAATTCCAGATATTTGTATTATTCGTACTTTTTGTATTACTTGCCGGGCTAACACCTCCATTTCATACTAACTTAAGTTGCGACCTAGAAAAATTGAACACAAAAGCTATGATAAAGAGAATTAATTTTAACTCGAACCCTTTGGATGTAACAGCATTAATTGACTTAGGAAACAAATTAGTTATTCGACTAAAGCATGTTTCTATTTTTTTTCTAGTGACGTTCTGTACATATTGAACCCAAGGACATTCTTTTCGTTTTGAGTTCTTTTTACGCAAAGGTTTGAACATTATATTCATTGACTCTTTTAGTAAATTTTCTAATTTATAATTGTTATCAATGTTGACTAACATATGACCTCTCAATAAAAATAACGTTTTTTGCTAGCGATATATCCTCTATATTCTTCTTCTGTATAAATTTTACATCGAGCAATCCTAATGTTGTCACAGACTGGCACAGGGAAACTATCGATAATATTCTTGACCCGGATTCAGCGAATGATTGAGCCATTGCTTGAAATAAACTAATCCAAATTGTTTCATCAATCTTATGTAAACGACGATTGAATCTACTTTTACTTAACTGATTTTTTATCTAGTTATGTTCTGCAAAAAAACACAAAGGAAATCTCTAAGTGGGTAATCCATTTTTTTTAAGAGGTAGCAACTTGAGTTACTACCTCTTGTAGTTGAGTCGGGCCGCGATCGCCATTTGAAATAGTCGGAGCTTCACCTTGACAAAACCCAACTGGTGCAAGACCACTATAACACCTGTCCGGCAGGGCATAGATTGCTCTACTAATTCAACTAATGCACGACCACACCCCCTCGTTATTAATGGGTTTGGCAATGCCATAATTTTGAATTGCTTAGCTTATGGGACTTGCCAAATCCGCTGATGATAACGATCTAAATTAGCATAGGGGTCGCGCCACACCCCATCGCGATGATGGTGGTGTCCGCGATCGCGATGGTGAGAGTGACTGTCAGCAGATCGATCGCCGCTCGCCTGCAGCCGGAATTTGCACATCTCGCAGTTCATTTGCACTTGGGACAGCTGAGTTTCAATCTCTCGTTCCCTCAGAACGGAGAGTAACTGCCGATGAACGCCCATTTCGGGTAGGCAAATATGAGCAATTTCGGGATATAGTTCCTGCTGTTGGGCCGTGATGTCAAAAATCTTTTTCACCAACACACCTGTAAACAAGAAATAGGGTAGCACAATAATCCGTTTCGGCTGGTATAATCGAGCCCGACGGAAGCCTTCCTCTAACCGGGGGTGGGTAATGCCGATAAAACAGATTTCCAGTGTTTGATAGCCACTACCTTCCCAGATCATCCGGGCCAGTTTGTACAGATCTCCGTTGGCATCCGGGTCGCTGGAACCTCGACCAACAAATAGTAACGCAGTCTCGGAACGTTGGTATTGCGGTTCGTCTAGCTGGGCCAGGCGATCTCCCCACAACTTCAGGATCCCGGGAGTAATGCCAAAATGCCGTCCGTAGTGAAATTCGATCTGCCGATGACGCTGTCGCGCCCGGTCTAACTCCGACGTCACATCAAACTTATTGTGCCGTGCTGCAAACAGCAGAATGGGTAAAGCGGAAATTTCCCTATAACCCAGTTCCACGCAGCGATCGACCCCCTCTTGAATGGTCGGTTCCGTCAGTTCCAGAAAACATGGTATCACGGGTCTGGATGAGTCAAGGGCGTGATAGGCTCGAGCAAAATCGAGCAAGGTCTGACGCCCTTGCTCGTCGCGGGTTCCGTGCCCGATCGCCAACAGCGGGCGTTGCAGCGGTAGTGGCGGTAATTCTAGAAGCGGTTTCCGGTTATCCTGAGTTGCGAGTTGTTGCATTAATACCTTTTTCCCGTGCGAAGCGGGAAATTTAGTTTACAAGTAACAGCTAGGTATTCTGGCCGAGGATTTGTCCTTTACAGCTGCCCCACAGCCCCGGACTTGCACCGGTGTTTCCCTAGGCTGCTGCAATTTGTGGGTGCTTTGATATCTTAGCCCATTTTCCTGCTACTGACTTTTGACCTTTTTTTGAGGGTGGGCGATCGCCACCAGCGTCTGACATGATATAATATCATCGGCCTTGCGCATTTTGGGGATGATAAGCTGTGAAGCATCTAAATTGCATAGTACCCAATGACCATTATGGCTGAAACGCTTATTTATACAGGGTTGCCACGATTTAAACCGACAGGTAAATATGCAGTTTAAATGCGCGACAGCTTAGCAGTCCCTGGTTGAAAATTGAAAATTGTCAATTTTTAATTTTTCTATTTATGAACATCTATAACTATTTCAATTGACCATTGACAATTAACAATTTTCAACCCTTATTATCTCTTCGTCGTGCAACGCCATATCATCTACAGTTATCCGATCTCATCCATTATGCAACGATCTCCCTCCCGCAGGAACATTCCGCCCCAAATTAGCACCCTGGTAGGGGTCGAACTGAGGGTCGCCCCTCAATCCTCCCTTACTGAGGTTTGTAGTGAGGACTTCCGTCCTCACTACAAACCTC
>JACOMV010000071.1:0-9448 GCA_014324065.1 Hormoscilla sp. SP12CHS1
GGGTAAATTACAAGGGGATTTGGGCTGATGCAAGGCCGATATTGGTGTTGAGGTTCTATAGGTGGCAACTTAGGTTATTATAGTCTAAAGTTGCCCAAGATTGGGGGGGGCGTTAACAGTTGGGCGGGCGTCACCCAGCCTTTTCCCCAAACATTGGTGACTATTTTCAGCCCTGCTGTCATGTCCAGTCCGTAGGGGTTGTCATCCCAAGGTGCGAAGATCCGACTGGCCCAGTGCGGTGCTTCTACTACTGCTGCCCATAAAATATCCGCTTGGGGTATTAAAATGCCTCCCGGGCAGGCGAGACGCCCGCCCTACGTTCGACCCCCGTGCAGGCGAGACGCCCGCCCTACGACCTCCAATTTTAGACCATTTCGGCGGTTTGCACAGTTGGTTGGGGCTGAGGTTGGAACTGGAACATCGAGTATACCACATTCCTGCGAATAGAAATCATCATTTCCAGGAACAACTCATACCCTTCCGACTTATATTCTATCAGCGGATCCTTCTGGCCGTAACCCCGCAAACCTACCGATTCTCGTAGGGCATCCATTTGTTGCAAATGTTCTCGCCAGAGGGTATCTATCTGCTGGAGAATAAAGAAGCGCTCCGCCTGTCGCATCAGACCCGGCTGAACTTTATCAATCTGAGCCTCCTTCATATCATAGGCTATCCGCGTCTGTTCGTGGGAGAAAGTTTTCATTTCCCCAAAGCTGAGGTCTTCGAGATGTTCCGGTTCCAGGTCTGCCAGTAAATTGACAAACTCCTTCACCTTACCTACCAATTTCGGCAAATCCCACTCATCCGGGGGCAGTTCTGGGTTAACATAAGCCTCAACGATTTCATCCATCGTTTTCTCAGCGTATGTAATCACCTGTTCTTTCAGGTCCTGACCCTCCAGTACCCGACGCCGTTCTGCGTAGATCGCCCGACGTTGGTTATTCATCACCTCGTCGTACTCAAATACCTGCTTGCGGATATCATAGTAATGGGTTTCTACCTTCTTTTGCGCCCCTTCCAGGGAACGGGTGAGCATCTTTGACTCAATCGGCATATCTTCCTCTACCCGGAACATATCCATCATCCTCGCTACCCCATCGCCCCCAAATATGCGCAGTAAATTATCCTGTAAACTGAGGAAGAACCTGGTGGAACCCGGGTCTCCCTGGCGACCGGCGCGACCCCGCAATTGATTATCGATCCGGCGCGAGTCATGGCGTTCCGTTCCCAGCACGTAGAGACCGCCCAGTTGCACCACCTCTTCATGTTCGCGATCGGTAAATTCCTTATATTCATTCCGAATGGCTTGGAAAACATCTCGCAGCTTAGCGATCGCCGGGTCATCTGTGGGGGCCGACTCTGCTGCCACTGCTACTATATCTTCTGCCTGCAGTTCTGGCAAACTCCGTTCCCCGTACTTTCTGACTGCGAAGTCTACCGCTTCTTTCAGCTGTTTTTCCGTTTCTGGCGACAGTTTCGTCGGGAAAATTTGCGGCGATACCTTCCATGATTTCACCTTTTGTCCCGGACCAAAACCCTGAGCCTTCTTACCCTTTAGTTTAGCCACCGGCACTCCCAGGGCACCCAAACCATCTTCATCTTCCGGTTGGACAATGCGGGGCATAAAATATTCTCGCAACTTCAGCCTGGCCATATAGTCGCAGTTTCCGCCCAGGATGATGTCCGTACCCCGTCCTGCCATATTTGTCGCGATCGTCAGGGCCCTTTTTCGTCCTGCTTGGGCAATTATTTCCGACTCCCGTTCCACATTTTCTGGCTTCGCATTCAGCAACTGATGGGGAATTTCCAGCCCAGATAGCAAACTGGAGAGTACCTCCGATTTTTCCACGCTTGTGGTGCCCACCAATATCGGGCGTCCCTGTTGGTGCAACTCCGCGCAGTTTTGGGCCACTGCTTGCCACTTACCTGCTTCCGTCTTATATACCATATCCGACAGATCCCGCCGACCCGTCGGCATGTTTGTCGGCACCACCGTCACTTCCAAACTATAGATCTTTTCCAATTCTGCCTCTTCCGTTTTCGCCGTCCCCGTCATTCCCGACAGTTTCGGGTACAGCAAAAAGAAATTTTGATATGTTATTGTCGCTAAAGTCTGAGTTTCCGGTTGAATTTCTACCCGTTCCTTCGCCTCGATCGCCTGATGCAGGCCATCCGACCAGCGGCGTCCGGGCATCACCCGTCCTGTAAACTCATCTACGATCGTTATTTCATCATTGCGGACAATATAGTTAACATCCTTAATAAACAGTTCCTTCGCCTTGATAGCGTTGAAAACAAAATGGGCCCAAGGGTCTTTCGGGTCAAACAGGTCTGTTACCCCTAATAACTCCTCTGCTGCAATATACCCTTCATCTGTCAACAGAACGTTGCGGGCCTTTTCATCCAGTTCATAGTGGTTTTCTTTGTTCAGGGCCCTGGCCACGTCTGCTGCTCGGATATACTTTTCGCTCGGTCTGTCTACCTGACCTGATATAATCAGTGGGGTGCGAGCTTCGTCTACTAATACTGAATCTACTTCATCAATTATGCAGAAATTGAATGGCCGTTGCACTACCTCCGCCATTGAAGAAGCCATATTATCCCGCAAGTAATCGAATCCCACCTCGCTGTTTGTGGCGTAAGTTATATCACAAGCATAGTTCTTCTGGCGTTCTGCTGGTCCCATCCCCTGTTGAATCAGGCCCACTGATAGTCCCAGGAACCGGTGAACTTGTCCCATCCATTCGGCGTCCCGGCGTGCCAGGTAGTCATTAACCGTGATTATATGAACTCCCTTTTCGGTCAAGGCATTCAGGTAGGATGGCAGGGTAGCCACTAGGGTTTTTCCCTCACCGGTCTTCATCTCGGCTATCTGTCCGTCGTGGAGCACCATCCCGCCCAACAGCTGGACATCAAAATGTCGCATTCCCAACACCCGGCTTCCTGCTTCCCGGACCACCGCAAATGCTTCGGGTAACAGATCGTCCAGCATCTCCGTCAACTCATTGTCTGAGGATGCTTTCGATAGCCGTTCTTTGAATTGAGCTGTCTTAGCGATCAAATCTTCATCCGACAGAGGCTTTATATCTTCCTCATACAGGTTAGTTTCTTTAAGGTAAGGCTTATACTTATTCAGTTTGCGTTGGTTGGGATCGCCGAGCAATTTCTTCAGCATGGCAGCAGATTAATACATTTAAGGGCTGACTATTTTTTATCTTACTACTTTTGCTAGCGGTTAGTTGTCAGTGGTGAGTTGTCACTTGCTTGGGACGGGTGTGGTCAAAACCCGTCGGTCTAACATGGGCCCTCCGGTCGGAGGATCTCCCCAAACCCCGGATCCCCCCTAACCCCCCCTTTCTAAGGGGGGGGACCGCTTAAAAAGGGGGCTTTTCTGCCCCCCCTCTCGTTCCCAGGCAGAGCCTGGGAACGCAAGGGGGGGTTTGGGGGGATCCAAATGCATGACCACACCCGCTTGGGACGGGCGTCTTGCCTGTCCCGATCTTGTCAATTTTCCCGATCGCCAGTTCTAACTCATCCTTCACCGGCTTATTGGGAATCAAGCCATTCAGGGGAGAGGGAACGGAAGTCATACTGGATAGCACCTGGATGACATTGTAGACAACTGCTGATGGTAATGGGCGAGGTCAACTTGACTCGGGGAACTGGATCTACCGCTACTGTCCGAGCCATTGCCAGACTCCAGGACAGGCCCAGACAAAACAGCAAGACAGGTCCGCGCCAGTTGCTCGTGATGTTAGGACTTTGTCTCGAAGGCATGGTATCAGATTTACTCTTATACTCTCAGACGCAATTAAACGCTCAATCAGGGGGGTGCGGTCAAAAGTTGATAGAGTAGAGCAATTTCTCCTCTGGTCGGTAGCGGGCGATCCCCCCAGCCCCCCCCTTGCGGGGGGGGCTGGGGGGGGCTCCTCTTACCAACGGGTTTTGACCACACCCCAATCAGGGAGCCTTTGTTAAAAACAATACCGAAACAGAGGTCGCCCTCTGATTTAAAATATCTTCTATCAAATCACAAATGGTATGAGAGCAATGGATTGCAGTCATATTCAATTTTGTGCCGATACTTCTGGGATCGACCTGAATCAACTGGTGGACCTGTTCGATGTGAGTGCTTTTTGGGCCCTTGGGCGGCGGCCTGCCGATTTGCAGGTGGCGATCGCCAATAGCTGTCCGGTGATTACGGTTTGGGATGGCGATCGCCTGATTGGGTTTGCCAGAGCTACCTCCGACGGAGTATACCGGGCCACTATCTGGGATGTAGTCATGCACCCAGAATACCAAGGTGCGGGACTGGGGCGCTTGCTGGTGGAGACAGTTTTGAGCCACCCCAAGATGAGTCGGGTTGAGCGCGTATACCTGATGACCACCCATCAACAACAGTTTTACGAGCGCATCGGTTTCCAGCGCAATTCCACTACTACGATGATACTGTACAATCAGGCCATAGAAATCCCCAAAACTCCAGCCACAACAGCAGTTTCTCAATAATACAATCGGACTGCTAAGGATCTATCATCGCCAGGGGAAGAGTGCATTGAATGCGACTCACATCCGACTGCGTATCGGGGACTGCCAGGACTCCTACTTGCTACGCCGATGCCCAGTCCCGCCAGTAAATAAACCAAGTTGCTCGGGCCTATAAGAGTTTTTCTTTGCTAATTGCTTAACTCAAGTTGCTACCTATAAAAATTTCCACGTCCGAAACAGCCATTTTTGGCAATTGAATCCACCAAAATGCCATTTTGGGGTAAATTACAAGGCAATATGGGATGATTTTGGTTGATCTTGACCTTGATTTTCTATAGGTAGCAACTTAGGTTAATTGCTTATTGCTCATTGTAGGGATTAGCTTTAAAATTTAACCGCTCCCTGTCGCAGGATTTCCCACTCCTTAGAAGTCCATTTTGCCACAGTCGAGGGTAATCCACTTGCAGGCTGGGGTTCAGTATAGGCGAGGGTCAGTACCTCGGGAAACTCTGCTGCTATTTCCGCCATTGACAGCAGGGGCGGTCTTCCTGACCGGTTAGCACTGGTGGTGGCGAGAGGGCCAGTTTCGGCCAGGATTTGTAGGGCGATCGGGTGCTTGGGGATCCTCAGCCCGATCGAGGTTGGATCTTTTGGGTGCATGGCCCTGGGCACCCGTTCCGACGCTGGCAACACCAATGTTAAAGCACCTGGCCAGTATGTTTGGGCCACCTGCTGCCAAACTGCCATTTCTGCAGGCGTTCCTTGACAGAATGAAAGCAATGTGTTAATAGTATCTCCCATGAGAATCAGGGGTTTATCTTGAGAACGCTGCTTGGCGATGAAGATTAACTCACTTTGGTCGGGTCTGGTTGCTAGTGCTGGGACAGTATCGGTAGGAAAGCTTGCTATCTTCCCCGATATTGCTCCCGCTACCAGGGCATCTAGAGTTACTTGAGTCATGGAAAGCTAATGGCTAATCGCTTATACCTATGCGAAGTGCTGCGCAGCAGCTAGTGCGCGTAGCCCTATTGCTAATTGTATGGTATATACTTCGACCTCGCAATTACCACAAGGTCGAGTTCACCCTCGCCCGCCCGCCTCAGGCGATCGCCCCACCCCGATGTCGTCTTAACCGCTTTGGCCTCCGTAATCTTACACCAAAACTGCCTCTATATAGTCTATCATCCCTTTGGTTTTAATCAATTTTGGGGATTGAAAGCCAGCTTTTTCAAGCATCTGGTAATATTCAGATTCCGTGCGCATGGTCTTGCCTCCCAGAACCAATAAGTTTATACTGGACAATAAATGACCCCGGGAAACTCCCTTGTTTGGGAGAATAAAATTCATAATCAAAAGTTTGGCTGAATTGGTCATGGCATAGCGACAATTATTGAGAATTTGGAGCGCCCGTTCGTCGTCCCAGTTAAGCAGAACTCGCGATATAAGATATAGGTCTCCCCCCGGAGGAACTGAATCAAAGAAATCTCCACATCGGACTTGACAGCGTGAGGCAACGCCTTCTTCCGACATTTCTTGGTTCGCCTCGCTGACCACCTCTTCCCTGTCGAAAAGGATGGCTTGTAGCTGGGGGTGTTTCTGCAAAATCATGGCTGTTTGAAAGCCACTACATCCTCCGACATCGACCAAATTCCTGACTTTGGAAAAATCATAAGTTTTCAGAACTGGCACGATCCATTCTTTTGTTGTTTCTTTCATCCAGAGGTTGAAACTGGAATTCGCCTCGGAATTTTGGGTGAGGTATTCGTACATGCTCATGCCAAAACTCCGATCGAAAGCAGCATTGCCAGTCTGAATGCTGTGCAATAAATTTCCCCTTGCTGGGTAAAGCAGAGAACCAGTGCTAAGGCTCCCTTGTTAATTGCTGGTCGAAAGTCAGCTTCTTCGGTTTAGCTAGTTCAATCCAGTAACGCTGGCGCTCAAAGGGATAGGTGGGCAAGGGAAGGCGACGATGCTGTGTGGAAGTGTAAAATCCCGACCAATCCACTGGTATTCCTGCCAACCAAAGCTGACCTAAGGTATTCAGCAAGAAGGCCACATCCGATTTTTCCGGAACGGTTCGCTTTTCTTGCGGATGGCGTACTGAAGTTAGTACAATCTGTTCGTCGGCAATATTGGGCGGGTTTATTTGTGCCTACCTGCTTACATCTCGTAGCGGGGCTAGAAGTGAGATGCATCCATCTCCGACAGCATATCACACTAATCTGAGAACTGCTATATCTTGGCATGGAATGCCGTTTTTGGGTAAATCACAAGGCCAATTTTGGCCTCCCCAGGCTAATTTTGGCCTTGTGGTTCTGTAAGTAGCCAACCCTAATTATCTACTTATCACCAGAGATTATGCTAGTCATTGGTCATATGGCTGCCAGCTCCCCGCGTAAAGACCCCTCCGCTACGCAGTGCGCGATCGGCATGGTACATGGTCACTTTTTATATTGTACTCAGCATGGGCAAAAATGTTAATGTCTCTAGCAGATATTTTTCGGCACCGGCGGTCTGACGTAGTGGTCAACTCCTACCTTCGTGTCCGACATCCAAAAGTAAGAGAACAAAATTAATTTCACTCAGTCCCGTTAACTAGGCACCGCCCACCAGGATAGTGGGGGAGTGGGGGAGTGGGCTCATATAAATGTTATTTATTGTCTATAATTATAATAAGAGAAAAATCCCTACGAAGGTCGGGCATAAATCATCCAACCGCAAGCAGGAAGTCCAGAAGCGCTCTGAAAAAGTTGCCTTACAAAAACAATCCAAAAGGAGAAAAAATAGATCGTGATGCCAGACTTTATTATTATCGGGGGGCAAAGATGCGGCACGACATCGCTGTACAGCTATCTGATCGAACATCCCCTGATCGCCCCAGCAGCAGAGAAAGAGTTACATTTCTTTAATTTGAACTTTGACAAAGGAGTAGAGTGGTACTCCTCACAATTTACCCCAGCATCCCAACCACAGGTGCTGACAGGAGAAGCGAGTCCTTACTATATCTTTCATCCTCTCGTCCCCCAGCGCCTCTACCAGCTATATCCCCAAGTAAAGCCGATCGCCTTACTCCGAGACCCCGTAGACAGAGCGATTTCCCACTATTATCATGAAGTCAGGCTGGGATTCGAGTCCCTGAGTCTGGAAGAGGCGATCGCCTCAGAGGCCGCCAGACTGGAAGGAGAAGCAGCCAAAATCATCGCCGATCCCAACTATCACAGCTTCAACCACCGCCATTACAGTTACCTCTCCAGAGGTATTTACATCCAACAGCTGCGCCACTGGATGCAATACTTTCCTAGAGAACAATTCTTGATTCTCAAAAGCGAAGACTTCTACGCTAACCCAGCAGCGATCGTCAGTCAAGTTTTCCAGTTCCTGAACCTCCCCATCTATCAGCAAGGGCAATACAGCAAGTACAATAGGGGAGATTATCCAGTCTCCTCTCTTGACAAGCACCTGCGCCAGATGCTAGAAAAGTATTTTCAACCCTACAACCAGCAACTGGCAAGCTATCTGGGCAGAACTTTTTGGGAATATGACAGAAGCACCGCAAATAGATTACGAAGGCGCGTGGGACGCCTACGCCCAGTCCTGGCAGAGTACAGGACAAGCATACATCGGCGATGAGTGGAATGGCAAAAACGCCGGGGCCGCCCAGGATCTGGCAGAATATGAAGCCCTGATCGAACAGCAGGCGATCGCCCCTTACATCAACAAAGCAGATACCGTGTTAGAAATAGGGGTTGGCGGCGGAAAGACAGCAGCATTATTACTAAAGCACTGTCAACAGCTAGTATGTGCCGATATCTCCAGCCAAATGTTGCAAGCAACCAGAAAAAGGCTAGGGGACGAAAACATATCATATATCAAGCTAGACGGATTAAGCTTAAATAATATTGCCCCAGGAACTATCGATGTCTGCTTTTGCTATGACACGATGGTGCATATGGAACCCCGAGACATCTACAACTACTTAACCCAGATCCCCAGACTAATGCGGGGAAAGCGCCTGTGTCTATTTCACCACAGCAACATCCTCACTCCCCTAGGGTGGCAGAAATTCCTCAACGACTACCCCCACAACCTATTAGGGCGTCGGAACGGCACCGCCTTCTCCGTCATGACAGATGCGATCGTGGAAAAATTTCTCACCCACCTAAATTATGAAATTATCCATAAAGAAACCGAACTCGTCCCCCGCGATTGTATCTGGATTTGCCGGGCACCTATAGTATCAGCCCCACAGCAGGTCTTACCCGAGTTGGTTTAGTCAACTGCGATCGATCTCGAACCCATAGCATCAGCACCAAAGCAGGTCTTACCCGAGTTGGCGAGCAATAATTTAATTCGAGAAATTTCCCCTCACTGCCTGCGATCTAGACAAAGACGGCGTAGATTTCTGTGCCAGAGTATTTGACGCAACAGCAGTTTACTCAAAGCAGCAGCCAGAGCAAATCAAAATTGACAGCAATTTCGATTTGATTTGGAGTGGATCTTTGTTGACTTATTTGAATGCTCCCAGCGTGTCCAGAGACGCCCACCCTGTCGTTCGCCTGCTCGGCAACGACATGGGTGGGCGCTCTCGGACACGACTCTGGATAGGATTTCAGAAACTGTTTAATGCTCTGCTGAACCCAGGCGGCGTCTTAGTTTTTACCCACCCAAGGACACGCTGACGCTGTCCTGTCCAATTGATTAGAGAAAATCAATATACTTATGGACTGGAACCCAATCAGTTGCGACGGCTGTTAAATGACTACGATCGCAAAGGTTTCGGTTATCTAGATTATCCCGATAGTAATGATTACGGAATTTCCCTAGCATCACCAGCAGGGGTCTGTTCGCAGTTAGAGCATCTGCCTTCTCTGCGACTACTGCTATATAACTCAAGTTGCTACCTATAAAAATTTCGACCTCTCAGACAGCAATTTTTGGCAAAGATATCCAACATTATGCC
>JACOMV010000071.1:9454-23038 GCA_014324065.1 Hormoscilla sp. SP12CHS1
AGTAAATCACAAGGCTCTAAAGGCTAATTTTGGCTAATTTTGGTATTGGGGTTCTGTAGGTAGCAACTTAGGTTATATAGTGAATGGCATGGGACAATCACCAAGATGTTGTCGCTTGCGTTCGAGTTTAACATGGCTGCGCTCCCGTGAGGGATACAGTCAAAAAATAATGCTAACCCACTCCCAGCTGTTTTTTAGATTCGGACAATCTTGGCCATAGGGCTTTGATGTCAGAGTAAGCCCGATCTAAGGTAATCTTCCCACTGGTAGCAAAACTACTTCGATATTCCTTATTATCTCTATTCGTTACCTCTATTAATATTGTTAACCACGATCCCCAGTATCTTCCTGATGGTAGTCGCCCAAATCATGTGATATTTGGCTGCCGATTGCGTGATGGCAATAGGGTATACCATACGATCGCCAACGCTGAGTGATAGCAGTCAGAAATACCTGTGACATCACACTCCATTAGTTGTTAGTTGTTCATTGAGAATTGTTCATTGAGAATACATATTAGCCATTAGCATCATTTTTACCATGTGCTGACGCTGTCGCGCTATAAACCTGGTTTCTTAATTCAAAAGTGAGTGCTGACGTTGTAACTGACTTGACAGGATAACCACTTCAAGTTATTATCTAATGCTCAATGCCGTACAGGAGTAAAGAAATGAAGCCAAATGCTATGATGCTATTGATGACAGGGCTGAGTCTAGCAGTAATGCTAGCCATACCGTCGCAACTAAAGAATACCAAGGCAGTTGCCGCTAACCCAGTAGAAAATAATATTTGGCAAAAGGGATCCTTTCCAGTAGAAAATTTTCAGAACTATAGTTCCGGTTTTGGCTACCGCGAATATCCATATCAGGGCTTTCATTATGGCTTAGACCTGGCAGCGCCGCAAGGTAGCTACATTCGCAGTTGGTGGAGTGGCAAAATAGTCGAAGTTTGGTCAGATAGCAAATGTGGCACCGGAATTATGATTCAATCAGGCAATTGGAAACATATCTATTGTCACCTCAAAGATGATGTATTATCGGCAGATGGTCGCCCCTATTTGATCGATCGAGATGGTGGTATCCAACTTTGGCAGGGTCAACAAGTGTTAACTGGTCAGAGAATTGGTCGTGTAGGTATGAGCGGTCGCACTAATGGCCCCCACTTGCATTGGGGACTGAAGCATGCTAACCAATGGGTAGATCCAGCACTAGTGCTGAAAGCGATGTATAGTTCTGGCTCGTGTCCAGAGACGCCCACCCTGTCGTTCGCCTGCCCGGCAACGACATGGGTGGGCGCTCTCGGACACGAGCGGCAAAACCCCCATTGGCAGCGTGCCGCGCAGCGTGGCGCAGCCATAGATAATTGCTATTAAAGACTTTTTACCAGTTTTTGTCCAGGCACTTGAGTATATTCAGCAATTATATTGCGAAACTCGTCGCCCTCGATCGTTTCTCGTTCCAGCAGCAGATCCACGAGGCGATCCATGAGTGGTCGATGTTCGCGGAGGATGCGGCGGGCTTTTTCATAGCAGGTCATGGCAATATCCCGGATCTGGCGATCGATCTGAGTTGCCACTGCCTCAGAATACTCAGATCGAGGCATCAAATCGCGACCCAAAAACACCTCGTTACCGGGATTTTCCAAAGCCAATTGTCCCAGATCGGACATTCCGTAGAGAGTTACCATCTTCCTGGCCAAGTTAGTGACCTTTTTGAGATCGTTACTAGCGCCATCAGTTATCTCATCTGCGCCAAACACCTCTACCTCTGCTGCTCTTCCCCCCAGACTGACGGTAATCTGGTCCAGGATCCAAGCCCGACTGTAGAGACCTTCGATATCTTCATCGGGCACCCAACTAGAAAAACCGCCAAGCCCCCCCGATCGGGGCAGGATTGTAGTTTTATCTAAGGGGTCAGCATTTTTCAGCTGGGTTCTCACCAAGCTGTGACCCACCTCCTGGTAGGCAATTAACCGCTTCTTCTTGCTATCTAGCAGGGGATTTAAGGTCAAGCCAACCGTCACCCGATCGATGGCATCCCTAACTTCTAAAGGTGTAATCGCCTCTTTGCGGCGACGGGCTGTCAAGATTGCAGCTTCATTGAGAACATTAGCTAAATCCGCCCCGGAAAAACCAGGAGTACGTCGGGAGATCGCCTCCAGATCCACAAACCGATCCAACTTCTTATCGCGGGCATGGACCTGCAAAATGCCCAAACGCCCCTGATAAGTCGGCAGATCGACGATCACCTGACGGTCAAACCGACCCGGTCGCAGCAGGGCGGTATCCAAAACATCAGGGCGGTTAGTTGCGGCAATAATAATGATCCCATTGTTCGTTTCAAATCCATCCATTTCCGTGAGCAACTGATTGAGAGTTTGCTCCCGTTCGTCATTCCCGCCACCAATGCCCGTGCCCCGTTGGCGTCCCACCGCATCTATTTCATCAATAAACACCAGACAGGGAGCATTTTCCTTCGCCTTTCTGAACAAATCCCGCACCCGGGACGCCCCGACACCGACAAACATCTCCACAAATTCCGAACCCGAGATGCTGAAAAATGGCACCCCCGCTTCCCCCGCGATCGCCTTGGCCATCAGAGTTTTGCCCGTGCCCGGGGCTCCGATTAACAGCACTCCTCTGGGAATCTTTGCCCCCAGGGCTGTGAACTGTTCGGGTGTTTTCAGGAAAGTCACCACTTCTTGCAGTTCTTCCTTAGCTTCTTCAATTCCCGCTACATCATCGAAATTTACTCCTGTTTTCGCTTCCATTTGAAAGCGCGCTCGGGATTTGCCAAAATTCATTGCTTGACCCGTCGCCTGAGAGGAACGACGCAAAATCATCATCAATCCCGTAATCAACAGCATAATCAACAGCAAATTTGTTAATATCCCCATCATCGCACTGCTAGAAGCAGTCTGCTGCTCTCCAAATTCTACCTGATTGGCTTTCAGAGCCTCCAGCAGCTGGGGATTGCGATCGAATATTCTTACCTCGATCGTTTCCTTTTCGGAATCTAACTTAACTCGGGCAAGATTTTGCTCCGAGTCAATCTCAACGGCGCTCACTTCCCCGGCCTCAATTTTCTCTAACAGTTGGCTGTAACTCAGTCGGGGGCGATTTTCCTGTGCCAGAGCTGGCGTTTTCCCCAGTCCAGATGATAACATCATCATCCCACTGAGGGTCAAGGCACTGCCTACTGCTGCCCCTCTAGCAGCAACATACCTCATCCATGCTTTCATCGAGTCCCTTTTCATCTTTTCTCCTACTCAAGCCTATTTCAGATCGCCTCCCATGGCCTTGGTTATGCATCAGCTGTTGCCGTACTTCTAGTATAGTGACTATAATAGGCTACAGATCCCAAGCGGTCCCGTAAGGCAGGGGAACGCCAAAATGGAGTCAAGTACAGCCAGTGTCTGGAGCATGCCGAGTCCTGAAGGACTCGGCATGCTCCAGACACCGGCCGGTAGTTGTTTGGGTGAAGCGTAGCGGTGGATGGCATGATTTTCTGGTTAATATTTTTGGGACTGATTACTTACTTTATTGTCGGGCGTAGCGTTGCTGGCATCACCCGGACGCCAGTATGGCTCTTGTGTCTAGTGCTCATGACACCGGCGCTCATTTGGACGGGGTGGACTTCGATCTATGGCGAGAATACGCCGCCGCCACGGGTGCTGATTTGGGGACCGTTTCTGATTTGTCCATTGCTGTACTGGTTGCTAGTGCGGCTGGGACGCCGTCCGATGTCACGGCCTCAGGCCGGACAGCAGCAAGATAAAAGTCGTACATCTGTCAAGCAGCAACCCACCCTGAAATTAGATCCCACCGTCCAAAGCAAACTCAAGGACTGTTTTCCCTGGTCAGTCTACTACCTGACAGAGATTGAGTTAAGACCTCAAGTGGTAGTCTGTCGGGGGCGGCTGCGCACAACACCGGAGGTAGCATATCAGAGGATTCGGTCCAATATTGAGGCTGAATTTGGCGATCGCTTCTTGCTGCTGTTTCAAGAAGGCTGGAATAATCAATCCCAACCCTTCTTTACCCTGTTTCCTAATCCCCATGTTAATTCCACGGCCAAAAAGCAGACGCTGACGCGACCGGGTCTGGCCTTGGGACTGCTAGCTGCTACGGGTGTTACCACCACTTTCATCGGGACGATCTCCATTGCCGGGGTATCCAGAGAAGCAGTTTTTGCCGACCCCAAACTGTTACTTTTGGGCATGCCCTATGCCTTGGCGCTGATGTTGATTCTGGGCATCCATGAATTAGGTCATTATCTGACAGCGCGGCATTATGACATCCGTACCACCCTTCCCTATTTTATCCCAGTGCCTTTTTTCCTGGGCACCTTTGGAGCCTTCATTCAAATTCGTTCGGCAATCCCTAACCGCAAAGCAGTATTTGATGTGGGCATTGCGGGACCAGTGGCAGGTCTAGTTGCTACATTACCTTTATTGCTGTGGGGATTAGCCCATTCCCAGGTAGTACCGGAAAACCCCGATGCTAACTTATTGAGCTTCACGGCCCTCGACCCCAAGAGGTCTACTTTACTCGTCCTTCTGAGTAAATTGGTTTTAGGCAGTGCTTTAACGCCAGACAGCGCGATTCAACTCCATCCTGTGGCTGTAGCTGGTTATTTGGGGTTGGTGGTTACAGCCCTGAATTTGATGCCAGTGGGACAACTAGACGGAGGTCATGTTGTCCATGCTATATTTGGGCAACGCACCGCTGTACTCATTGGTCACGTGACTCGATTCTTAGTTCTGATTCTAGCAATGATTAAGCGGGAATTTTTCTTGTGGGCGATCGTCCTCTTGTTTATGCCGGTCTATGACGAACCAGCCTTGAATGATGTGAGCGAACTGGATAACTGGCGCGACTTGGCTGGCTTGTTAGCAATAAGTTTATTATTGATGATTATTTTGCCTGCACCTAGGGCAATTACCCAGTTTTTATTAGGAGGTTAATAGTTTACAGTTGATAGCGATACTCACGGGTTACGGCAAGAAAGAAGGGGAAAATGAATAATGAACAAAGAAAGATACTGCAACAGCAATTAATCCAAGCAGAACAAGAACGCGATCGGGCCTATGCAAGTGAGGCAAACTGGCATAAACTCTACGAAACGGAAGCACAACAGCGTCGGATAGAGGCAGAGTTAGCGCAGCAAACTATTGCGGAACTCAAGGCGAAAATTCAGGAACTGCAAGCACATCGGAAAGATTATTCGGGAACAGTAGGAGAATCTATTTCTGATGAAGCGATCGCTTCACTGGTGGAAGAATTACAAATACCAGCAGAGTTGAAGCAGAAATTGTTCGACGCTCTCGGGGAGCGCGATCGCCTGGTCCGGGCACTGCAAGCAGAAAAAGAGCAACATGCCCGCACTAAACAAAGTTTAACATCGGCTCTGGTAGACGCGATCGAGCAGCTGAATAAAAACCGAGTTCAAAAAGAAGCATCTTCTGAGGGAACAGTTGATAGTTGATAGTTGATAGTTGATAGTTGTATGCAATAATTTTGAATGAGAGAATTTACCAATTGCTTATGATGTTACTCAGAGCCATCTAAATTCCGCTTTTGCGCTTGAAAACGTTGTATCCGCGCCTGAATGTCTGCTACTGCGTTCTGAATTTCTTGTAAGTCTGTAACCAAAACATGAGGAGTGAGAGTCTGAAAAAGATGAGCGATATCGATGTTATAGTTAAGCATTAATAGGAGAATGTCGTTTTCATAAATGCTAACTCGCGAAAATTGTCCTTGTCGATAAAGGGATGGTAAGGCATACAGTTTGAGTAAAATAGTCCTTCTACTGTGACGCATTTAACTAAACGCTCGCCAAATTGGCGTTCGGCGACACAATTTTTGATTACCGTATCGAACAAGGAGTTTTGTGTGAAACGCAAGTCTACTCTCAGGTTATTAAATTGACCGAAAGCGAAGTCTTTGTTTTCTTCTATAATCTGAATTTCTGGGACGTAATTCAGATATGTTTTTGCTATAATTAAATCAATGTCTTGCGTGTTACGACCTTCTATATAACTGAGCAATGCGACTCCGCCGACGAGAAGATAATCTATATTTCGCTCTTGCATAATCAAAAACTCAAAAACAAGCGATCGATTATTGCGGGTAGGTTATCAGTATTTGAGGATAAATTTTCCCAGGTTTTCATGTCGAATAGGATTCCATTTTGGATGATTTCGCTAATATCTGCTGTCACAATCTCTTGTTAATATCGGTGGGATTTTGGTTATCTTTTAAGTTAGAGTAATGAAAACTTGGGGTTGTACATATACTTGACATTGTCAGTGGTTAGCGGTCAGTTGTTAGTTGTGGGTGTTAGTTGTGAGTTTACTGCTAACCAGGTTCCCACGGTTTGGCGTCAGGCATACAACGAACGATCGCTAACCACGGACAGGCGAGACGCCTGTCCTACGGCACTGACTAAAACCCCATTGCTTGAGCTACCGAGGCGATATCTGGTTCAATTCCTCGCTGCAAAGGGTTGTTACTATGTTTAATGGCGATATCCGGGTCTTTCAAACCGTTACCAGTCAGGACGCAAACCACTGTCGCTCCCGTTGGCACTTGCTCTTTGAGCTTCAGCAAACCCGCTACCGATGCAGCAGATGCCGGTTCGCAGAAAATCCCTTCGCCACTGGCTAGCAACCGGTAGGCATCCAGAATTTCTTCGTCTGTAACAGCTGCAAATTGTCCCTGACTCGCTTCTTGGGCCGCGATCGCCTTTGACCAACTAGCGGGGTTACCGATGCGAATGGCGGTTGCTAATGTTTCTGGATCTGTTATGGGCTTTCCGGCGATAATCGGGGCGGCACCGGCGGCTTCAAATCCCATCATTCGGGGCAGGCGATCGCATTTTCCCTCCTGATGATACTGACAAAATCCCATCCAGTAAGCGGTGATGTTGCCAGCATTGCCCACGGGAATGCACAACCAGTCGGGGGCATCCCCTAAATCATCTACTACCTCAAATGCACCGGTTTTCTGACCTTCTAAACGATAGGGATTGATTGAGTTTACCAGGGTGACGGGATAATCCGCCGCCATCTGCCGGACAATTTCCAGGGCCCGGTCAAAATTTCCCTTGATTGCCAGCACCTCTGCCCCGTAAACTAAAGCCTGAGCTAATTTTCCCAGGGCGATATAACCATCGGGAACTAGCACAAATGCTTTCAGTCCGCCCTGCCGGGCATAGGCTGCTGCTGAAGCTGATGTATTGCCGGTGCTAGCACAAATTACTGCCTGGGCACCTTCTTCCTTGGCCTTGGAAACCGCTAGCGTCATCCCCCGGTCCTTGAAGCTGCCCGTGGGGTTGAGACCGTCAAATTTGACATATACTTGTACCTGTCTGCCGATCTGCCCCGCGATCGCCGGAGCCGGAATTAGGGGAGTGTTCCCCTCCAGTAAAGTGACAACTGGGGTAGTTTCAGTTACCGGCAGATAATTGCGGTAGGTTTCAATGAGACCGCGCCAGATGGGGCGTGTTGGGGTAGCCTTAAGGGAGTGGGAGTTTTCGGCTGACAGAGTAAGAGTCACTTTCGCTTGGTGGTTTGATTTCAATCTATTTGGTGCTTCTGTCCAGTTTAACCCGCTCGCCTGACCATAATTCCGAGAAATCACTGTTCTTTTTTGGGATCGCGGTTGTCAGCCACCCGATCGGTCATTTTTGACCAGCCAACGACCTATCTCCGACAGTTGCCGACCGGCGCAGCCTGGTCCGAATGTGGTACAATGGCAACTAGCTGCTGGCATCCAAGCCCAGACAAAAAAGAATTTTTGCCGACATTACCAGTCTAATCAGTCTATACTTGGAGTTGCTGACTTTTACCCGATCGCCCACCGTGCCGGATAAATCGGAACCTATACCCAGAGCATATTTCCACAGATTTAGAAATAAAACTTGTGCAATGAACACACTTGGTATATGATGAACAAGAAGGACCAGGTGAGTTGCCGGACAGACAAGTTACACCGAAAACACACATCCGTAAGTAACCCAGATGGAGATGGAAGAGAAACTGTACAATAAAGAATTCTATGAAACATATCAGCAGGGTTCGATTAGATCGGCTGAAGTAGTAGTTCCTATGATTATGAATCTGATCGGACCCAAAACAGTTGTTGATGTTGGCTGTGGTGTCGGGACTTGGTTATCTGTATTTGCTGATTGTGGGGTTGAGGATTATTTAGGGGTAGATGGTGAATATGTAGACGAAAAAATTATGACGATCCCAAAAGTCAAATATCAAGCATTAGACCTCAAAAAACCAATAGAATTAAATAGGGGATTTGACTTGGTCGTGTCCCTGGAAGTAGCCGAACATCTTCCCGCTCAGAACGCCGAAGAATTCATCAAGAGCCTTACGAGTCTGGGACCGGTTGTGATGTTTTCAGCAGCTATTCCCTTTCAAGGGGGGACAGGCCATGTGAATGAGGAATGGCCAGAGTATTGGCAAGCATATTTTAAAAAGTATGGATATGTCATGCTTGACGCGCTCAGAGCAAAGCAAAAATCTGGAACGATGAAGCGGTGGAACCCTGGTATCGTCAAAATATTTTACTCTATATTAGAGAAGATTGTATAGATAGATATCCTCAAGTCAAAAAAGAGCTAGATGGAAAAAAATCCTCACCGCTGGGATTAGTCCATCCTCAGATATATCTAAAAAAAATTAATCAGCTTGACCAAGGTGACGACTAAGGAGGAAGATTAAGCTATAGCGGTTTTCACTGGAAAAGATAGCAGTATAATGGCAGGAACGACGGGGGAATTACTGGACAAGTTACAGGAAAAAAACGGGAGAAATGAAATTGACAGACCAAGTGCTCCAAAATTATAAGACAATAGAACAAGCATCTGTACCAAAGCAGTTTCCTTTGACGACGGTAGGGGCACTGGTTGTTAATGGAAGTGGGCGAGTTCTGATTGTCAAAACTACCAAGTGGCGGGGCACTTGGGGCGTACCGGGTGGTAAAGTAGAATGGGGCGAAACCCTAGAAGCGGCACTCAAAAGAGAATTTCGAGAAGAAGTCGGTCTAGAATTGACCCAGGTACGCTTCGCATTACTACAAGAGGCGGTGGGAGACCCACAATTTTTCCGAGATGCCCATTTTATCATGGTCAACTACTATGCTTTCTCGGCGAGTGAAGGCATTACGCCCAACGAAGAAATTGTCGAATGGGCCTGGGTGACTCCCCAACAGGCAATGTCCTATCCTCTAAATAGTTATACAAGCGTGTTGATTGCCGATTATATAGAAAGGGAAATTGGTTCTTCAAAAAGATGAATGAAATTATTGGGATCTTCGGCGGCGGGCCGGCAGGTATGTCATGTGCTCTCTGGTTAAAAAACCTTGGTTTTTTTCCAATGAGAGTGGAAAAGAACCAAAGGCTGGGAGGTTGACAAAAACTAAGTCTATTTGATAACAAAGGGTATTTGGGATCGATCGGAAAAAGGGGAATAGAGATAGCAGAACAGTTGGAGCAACATATGAAAGTAGAAAATATTACTACAATACGGGGTTCTAAACGAAAGTGAAAAAGTCATCCTCCAGCGGTATAATTAAAGAGATTTAGTTGACGATATAGTTAAGTTAAGAATATCATTGGAGACAGATTTATCATGTCGAGCACTTTGGCAACGGTCTACATTCATCCCAGTCAGTTTCCTGATCGCTGGTATCAAAGCTATTTAGATGGATTTTCAGCGAAAGAAATCGATCATAGATTTCATTACGATAGCGTTAAGCAAAGTCAAAAGTGGTTGAAAATTCACGCGACCTATTCTCCAGTGACTGTAAATGAAGATTGTATCCAGGTTTACGATCGCTGCTTTGCAGAAACGGCAAAACGGTTAGAAAACGAAAGTAAATTGCAACTGATTGCTTTAGGATGTGGAGGAGGAACGAAAGATAGTCGTCTTTTGTCTTGTTTGTTGACAAAGGAAAGAGACATCACTTGCTATCCAGTAGATGTGAGCGTGTCTTTAGCTTTAATTTCCGCTCGCGCGATGGAAACAGTCGCTCCGAAAGCATCATTTCAACCCATTGTTTGCGACTTGCTTGCCGCTGGCGATCTCATTCAACTCATCGATAGAGAAGAAACTGGGAAAAGCAAGATAGTCACGTTCTTTGGAATGATTCCCAACTTCTATCCGCAGCAAATACTACCCATTTTGAGGGAATTTATCGTTCCGGGAGATGTTTTGCTATTTAGTGCGAATTTAGCTCCCGGAAGGGATTACTTGCAAGGAATTCATGAGGTTGTGCCGCAATACGATAACGAACTGACTAAAGATTGGCTGATAACGATCTTAACTGATGCTGGGGTGGAAATAGATCGAGGAAAAATTTCAGTCGAGATAGAACCAGATGAAAACAATCCCGAAATATCGAGGATTGCCTTTTATTTTGAAGTCGAACGGGAGATATACTTCAAAATAGACGATCGCGAATTCAAGTGGCAAGTAGGCGATCGGGTACGCTTGTTTTTCTCCTATCGCTACACCACGGCAAAAATTCACGACCTTCTCGGCAGCTATGGCATCAAGGTGCTAGAATCTTGGGAAGATAAAAATCAAGAAGAAGGTGTTTACCTTTGTGAGGCAAGTTAAAAATGCTAAAACAAGCACTGGTCACAGGATCGGCAAAGGGTATCGGACGGGCGATCGGCCTCGATCTTGCCAGTAAGGGATTTGATGTGGCATTTCACTACAACCGCAGTGAAAAGGCGGCGAACCAAGCCTGTCAGGAAGCCCAAGCCTATGGAGTCAAAGCGATCGCCCTGCAAGCAGATCTCACCAATAGCGATCGGGCTAAATCTCTGGTTGAAAATGCTGTCGAAGAGTTGGGCGGTTTATCGGTTATTGTGAATAATGTCGGCAACTATTCTCAGGAAGAAAATATGACGAGCCAAGTTTCCATAGAAGATTGGCATGAGGTGATCGATTCCAATCTCAATGCCACATTCTACGTGACGCGATCGGCCATACCCTACCTGAAGGCTGCCAATGGCGGTCGCATTGTTAATTTTGCTTGCGCCAGCGCTCAAAACCTCATTGCCCGAGAGGTTAACACCGCCTACATTATTGCGAAAACAGGCATCATCATTTATACTAAATCTTTAGCAACGGAACTGATAAAAGACAAAATTACTGCCAATATTATATCTCCTGGCATTGTGGAAAATTCCTTCGATGTTGAGGAGATATCCCCGACTTTACCTGCAAAACGTCCCGCAACCCTGCAAGAAATCGTGCGATCGGCTTGGTTTTTTATCGGCCCGGAAGCTGAATACATTACCGGGCAAAACATAGAAGTGTCAGGGGGATGGTTTTTGTAAGTAATTTGAATCTAGTAGTTGATTTATAGAGGAGTGAGGAATGCTAAAAATTGAAGATCTTTACGAACTACATGAAAAATATCGAGATGCACTCGATGTCAAAGTTGAAGAATTTACAATTGGCAACAAGAATTTTAAGTTTAATTCGGAAAAAACTATTTTAGGAGTGGTAAACCTTTCTACCGACTCTTGGTATCGTGAAAGTGTCTGCTTGAGTGGGGAACAGGCAATTCGTCGCGGCATTGTACTCAATGCCCAGGGTGCGGATATGGTCGATATTGGCGCGGAATCGACTTTAGGACACGCACAAAGAGTTGAAGATGTCAAGCAAAACAGCCAAATTTTACCCGTTCTTAAAGCCCTCAACCAAGCTGGAGTTTTAACCTCTATTGAAACCTATTACCCCGATGTAGTTCGGGAATGCTTGAAAGCGGGAGCCAATGTTATCAATTTAACCGGAACTGCCGGGACAGAAGAGATTTATCGAATCATTTCCGAATTCGATGCTGGGGTAATTATCTGTTACGTTCAAGGAGAAAACGTGCGCGAAGTGGGAAATTTTCAATTTGGAGAGGATCCGGCTAACTTGATGTACGAGTATTTCGCGCGGGAAATTGAAACCGCAACTAAATTCGGAATTCGCAAAATATTTGTCGATGCGGGGTTGGGTTTTTATTATAAAAACCTCCAAGATAGCGAGCAACGTATTAGCTACCAAATGAAGACCTTTTTGAATACATTTCGCCTCCGCAAATTAGGGTTTCCCGTTTGTCATGCCCTTCCCCATGCGTTTGAATGTTTTGGGGAAGAAGTTCGCAGTGCCGAGCCATTTTTCGCTGTATTGGCTGCCTTGGGGAAAACAGATTTGTTTCGGACTCACGAAGTTCCTAAAATTAAGGCTGTTTTGGATACGTTGAGTTATTTTTAATTAAGCGTCGCCGCCCGATTTTTTTCCGGAACCGTACCCTAAAGGGTCCGGCCCTTCGGCTCACGCTCAGGGACCGCCTGCGCGGGCTAGATTATCAAAGTGAGATGTGAGATGCTCCTCATATCTTGCACCATTATCAACTAGAGGCAGAGCCTCGATAGCTCGTTCCCCGGCGGAGCCAGGGAACGAGGGTAAAAAAATGATTGTTCGGTTGATCTCATTTTATTGTCAATGTAATCGTCATAGTTTAGTCAAGTTTACCAAATTAGGTATTCAGACGCGATCGCCTGGGAAATGCCGTTCTGTGAGAACTGGCGATCGGTCTCCCCCGGGCTCGCTACTTGTACAAAAGGGGGGACACCGTCGGATGATTAGTTCCGCTTGATAGATAAAGTTACTCCCGAACGCTCTACTTTTTCCACGAGTTGGCCGATCGCCTCTCGGGAGACTGGTTCTATCCAGTCGGGAGCTATTTCCGCCAATGGCACCAAAACAAAAGCTCTCTGGGTCATGCGCGGGTGGGGTATTTGCAGTTCGGGCGTTTCCAGAATTAAATCGGAAAATAAAAGTAAATCCAAGTCTAGGGTTCGCGGTCCCCAACGCTCTTGACGGACTCGGCCAAACTGGTCTTCAATGGCTAGTAGAGTCTTGAGTAATTCTTGGGGATTTAGTTCTACTTCTAGGAGCGCACAACCATTGATATAATCCGGCTGTGATGGACCAATGGGGGCAGTTTTGTACCAGCTAGAGTGGGTTTTGACTCTAATTCCTGGAGTTTTGTCAATCTTTTCGAGGGCCCCTTCGAGGGTTGCCCGGGAGTCCCCCAGGTTGCTGCCCAGGGCGATCGCGCTTTGGGTTGTCTTTGTGGTTGCTGCCTTGTCAGTTAATACCATCACTTGCGGTAAGTTTTTCATCTAATCTGTTCGCGAGCCGTACCATTGTAACCCGTTCGGTAGTTCTTCAGCAGCAAATTCGATGTGAAGAACCCGCCGATGGCTGGGTTTGCCTGCTAGTAGGGAGGAATGGACTAGCAATGGCTTCATCACCAGCACTCCGCCAGACTTAACAGTAGTAGTTATAGCATGTTTTTTGAGATTTGCAATTGTTTCGGGTGGAATAATTCCCCGATCGTGGGAACCTGGTATTAGGCGAAGGGCACCGTTGTCAGCATCGGCATCATCTAGATGAATGCGTAGGGTTAGCATTCTCTCTAATAGACCTCTTGAAAATAGAAATTTATGCTATAATAAGATTTGAGAACTTAAATTTGGAGATGTAAATGCTATGAGCTAT
>JACOMV010000072.1 GCA_014324065.1 Hormoscilla sp. SP12CHS1
GCCGGATGAGGTGAAAGTCTCACGTCCGGTTCTGAAGACGAGTCGGGGGGGTGACCCTCTGGCTTAGTTTAATATCGCTCTCGTCAAATAACAGTCCGTAAAAATCCGCTCCTGACAAATTCTTTGGCAAGGAATCCGTCATGTACACAGCCAACCCCTTCTTCTTCGACACAAACGTAAGTGACACCCCCTGCGAGGCAATGGCATTCCGTCTCATGCCCTACTCCAACCCAAACGGTGCGGCTATCCTGGGTTTCGGTGCCATTTTAGACGGTGCTACCCTGGATTCCTGCGCTATTGCAGGTGGTGCTACCCTGGATTCCTGCGCTATTGCAGGCGGTGTGAAAATAACCGCAAACGCTATCATCAATACTTTCATTTGATTTATCATGGCCTTTATTGTCGGTGTCCTTGTTTGTCTTTGGTGATTGCTAAGTAAAATTTTACCAGGTTTCCCCCTGGTAAATCACTTTTTTTTGCAATCAAGCGCCTTGGCCTCTGGGGGCAGCGAAGGACTGGGTAATCTCCTGCACGCGCTGCGCTACGCGATCGCGCACTGGACACGACCAGTTAGCTAGTGAGATATTCTCGAATGATCGAGCGGTGGCGTCGGTAACTGTCCTTTCTGCCGCAGTTGCTCGACTATTGTTCTAAATTCCGCCGTTGCCTCTGATAGCAAAAAGCTGTATCCTTTAGTATTAATCGCTCTTTTTATCCCTACTTTCGCCTGTTTCAACTGTTCGCGGAGATGCTTTTCTTGTGCTTATAGGCTAGCACGCCGGTCTTGTAACTCCTTCGCACCACTTAGCTCCAGTAACCGACTGTTAATGGTTCTTTTGAATTCCTGGTGCTTTTCTAACTCCTGAGCAATTTCCAATTGCCGCTTGTTGATGCGATCGCCCTGTTCTTCTAATTTCAGCTTATCTTGCAGCAGCTTTTGGGTTTGCGGATCCCCGAGGTTCCCTAATTCTTCTTCCAAGCTTTTGCTAGCAGCCTTCAGGTGCCTGAGGGCCCGATCGAACACCTCTACACCCAGTAACTCCTTAGTAGCATCAGCAATTTCCGTTTTCCGATTATCCCGAAAAATATGCTCGATACGCTCCCCATCAAAAAAGAAATACTGATGTAAACTGGGGGGTAAAATGCGTCCGATAATATCCTCCGGGTTTTGATGAGTAGGCATCCAGCGTCCGTCATCTCCGGCCACCCACATCGACAACTCTGTCGGACTGTATTCAATGCCATTCATTTTCTTATAGGCGCGACAGATGCGCTTGACCCGATAGCGCCTGCTATCATGATAAAAGGCAACTTCCACCAAGCATTCAACCGGTTTACCTGATTTAATTTCATGCAGGGCCCGTTTGTTCACCAGTTGCTGGGGAGAAGTAAAAGCCGCACTGAATTTCTCGTACAAGGCCCAGGTAAAAGCATTCAGCAGAGTGGTCTTCCCTGCCCCGTTATTGCCGTGAATGATCGTAATATTCGTAGCACCGCTAGCCAAAAAAATTTCTTCAGTCTTGCCATAAAACTGACGAAAGTTACAGAGTATAATCGACCTCAACCTCATTGCACTTCTTCCTTGACAATTTGCAGGATATCATCATTAATATATTTGGGAACCTTCATATAGAGCTTATCTTTTTCCAGCTCCAAGACCCGCTCAATAATTTTGCGGACTTCCGGCACAGCACTAACGATCGGCTCTTGCACCTCCTTGAGACCCGCATTTTGATTATAGTCCGAACAATTTTCAGCTAAAACAGTTGAGATAACAACTTCTGGAAAACCCTCTGAATAGTCAAATGTCCTCTCCATATCATACCATTTTGGATTTGAGATTTTTCCTCGTTCCCTAGCTCTGTCAAGGAATGCCAGCCTACTGCTGGGACTGGAGGCTCTGCCTCCCGAGAGCATTCCCAGGTAGAACCTGCCAACGAGATGAGCAGAGGCAGAGCCTCCTACTGCTGGGACTGGAGGCTCTGCCTCCCGAGAGCATTCCCAGGTAGAACCTGCCAACGAGATGAAAATGGACATCAAACATCAAACAATTTATATTTGTTCTGAAGTGCGAGCAATTTTGCTCTCGCCTCCTCTGCATTATCTGCCAAATCGGCAAATTCCACAAACCTGCGCAATTCCTTGTGCAGCAGGTTACGTTCTACATCCCAGGTCTTGCGGTCCAGCTCTGGCGGCCTCACAATCATATCAAATAGAGTCGCCCGTTCCTTACCAGGGTGCGGGCGCAAAACTCGTCCCCGCCGCTGAATGAACTGGCGCGGATTGCTGCTGCTGGCCAGAATGATCGCATTTCTAATGGCGGGAATGTCTACTCCTTCGTCTAAACAGCGAATGGCAATTAAACCCTGCAACTCCCCGCTTTCAAATTGCTGGCGCAACTTTTCTCTCTCTGCCAAGGGTGTTTGGGCCGTGTAAGTATTCACCCGATAGCCCAATTCTCCTCCCAAAATTCTCGCTACAGCTGTGATTTGGCGACTGCTGCGCCGCGACATAGAGCTTTCGGTCCCACCATCCCCGCAGTAAAATAAGGTGTGAGTAGTATGCAGGCGAGCGCGCATCACCTGCCTGAGCGCATCTAACTTATTGGCCGCTGCGCCAATTAACCGGGCCCGTTGCATAAATAAAGCTTTCAACTCATCATTTGATGCCATTTCTAAGGCAAGATTGCCATCCAATTTAGATAAATTCCACCCGATCTTAGTAGTTAACTGGGCATAGCTGTAGGCTTCATCATCCGTAAGGGGCACCAAAACTGGATAATAAAGATAGCGGACTAATGCCCTTTGATTTATTGCATCTGCCAAGGTCAGTTCTGGGGGCAAAACCGGACCAAAATAATCTAATATCGCATCAGTCCCAGACTCATCGTAACGCCTTTCCGGCGTAGCCGACAAAGCCAGACGCAACCCGATGTTACGAGGTAAACTCTCCTCTAATTTCGGAGATCCCAAGTTATGGGCTTCATCGCCAATAATCAGAGTTTTTTCTGGAAAATAGCTCAACTGGGATTGCAACCCGTCTTTACTTAAAGTAGCATTGGTAGTGATAACAGTCACAAAGGGTTGATTGCCCGCATGGAGATTATACAGCTGGGTGGAGAGTTGACTCTGCCAATTATGAACATTCTCAAAAGCTAAGATTGGTTCTAAACCAAACTTCTCACATTCTCGCGCCCACTGAGAAACAAGATGGCGGTAGGGACAGACGACAATTAACCCTTGTAAGCCAATCTTTTGGTATAATTCCGAGGCGATCGCCAGTGCCGTAATCGTCTTCCCGCTTCCCGTCGCCATTTTCAGCGTACCCCGTCCTCGATTAGCAAACCAACTGTTTACGGCTTCTTGCTGATATCGCCGCAGTTGGATAGATGCTGGAAGCAGAGGTACACCTGATCTAAATTCGCTCACTTTGTCGGGTGGGCCGTCCCCACCACCAATTCAATTTTCTTGACAGAACGATCCTTTTTGTGGGATCAGCTGGTTTTCGTACCGTTCCGGAAAAATCGGAAACCCAGCCTACGAAAGACTCTCCTACATATAATAGCGATCGGGTATGGTGGGCGATGCCTACCCTACTGACCTTAGGGCAGGTTTGGGGGCAGGTTTGGGGGCAGGTTTGGCTCAAACAAGACCTGCTCCCATCAGATCACCGCAATACATTCAATTTCCACCAACACATCTTTTGGCAAACGGGAAGCCTCCACACAAGCACGGGCCGGGGCATTTTCCGGATCGAAATAGCCTGCATAAACCTGATTTACAGTAGCAAAATCATTCATATCCTTAAGAAATATAGTAGTTTTCACCACATTCTCAAACTTGGCCCCCGCCGCCTCAAGCACCGCTTGAAGATTGGCCATCACCCGTGAAGTCTGCTTGGCAACATCATCATTGTAAACAATCTGATTGCTGCTGGGGTCGATCGCAATTTGACCAGAAACGAACAGCAAATTACCGAGTGCGATCGCCTGATTATACGGTCCCACAGGTGCAGGTGCTTTTTCGGTGTGAATAACTTTACGAGTCATATTTCCCATTGTCTATTTCTCCTACAGGCATTATCCTACCACTTCCCGGGAGCATTCACTTTGACCCGATCGCCATAACGGGTACTTACCCTCCCTCTACCTCCTGGGCCACAAGCGCTCAAGGCAGACCCTGCCATCGGACTGTGCCGGTGCTAGCAATGCCCTACTTCCTGGTACTGGTCACAATCTAGGGCGGATCCCATAATTGCGATAGAGCCAGTAATCCTTCATAATTTGGTCATGGTCAAAACATAGATTAGAGGGAATTTCCCATAACTCAAACACCCCCACCTCCTTCGCATCATCAGCTGCTTGGGGTTTACCCGTCGCAGTCCCTAGCAGCACCACGCTGAGAGTATGTTGACGCGGTGTCTGGAGCATGCCGATCGCGGCAACTGCGCAGCGGAGGGTTCCCGGAGCGTGCCAGCCGTGTCCTTCAGGACAAGAGCATGCGGAAGACGCAGAAGGGTCCCGATCAGGTTCAGAATAGACATGAAATTGAGAGCGTCAACTTCACCTGCAACCGAGTCTCCTCCTTCGCCTCTCGAATCGCCGCCGATTCCCAGTAATCGACAAAACCGCCTGGGATCGCCCAACCGTGGGGAGGATTTTTCCGCTCAATCAGCACGATCGGGCGTTGGGATTGGTCAATCAGCTCTATAATAATATCAACTGCCAGCGCCGGATTGCGGTAATTCATATCAGTTTTCTACCTACTCGTGAACAAAAATGCAACGCACCTGGCCCATCTTCTGGGATATTTTTACGATCGTGGTAAAATGCCCCCAAGTCAACATCAATCCCGATCGAATCTGCCGCCGATCGTACTAACCCCAAATCAGGTATGATTTTAACATTTGTCACCGCCCAAATTTATCCAGGGATTAACAAGAGGGAAATCCGGTCATTGTCGTGCTAACTAATTAGTCATACATAAGTTTTTGTATCGTGTCAAGGATTGTCAAATTGGCTGAAACCCTTAACCATCGATCTGTGAGGATTTCGAGCATCCCGTCTACTGACAACTGACAACTGACTACTAAAGGACAAGCGGTTTTGTAATAATGTACCAATGATTTAACTACTCCTTCGAGAAATTGATGGTATGACCGGTACTCTATTTTTGCGCAAGTCCCTAAGACACATTCAATTCCTCTTTCGCGCAAGTCGATCCCTTTCAAAGTATAATTCAACTACTTTTGACCACACCCCCAACAGACCCTCGTTAGCGCAGCGGCGCGACGCAGGAGCGCTAGCAATCTCCCAACCGACAGGCGCTTGAGAGAAATTGATGGTATGACCGGTACTCTATTTTTGCGCAAGTCCCTAACAACTGACTACTTATGATAAGCTCAGAAAGTTTCCGACCTCGATCCCAGGGAAGATATGAATATCCGACGTAGTGGCATTTTGCTGCATCCCACCAGCTTTCCCAGCAGCTTTGGCATTGGGGACTTAGGCGATGAAGCCTATCGCTTCATAGATTTTCTCGCAGAGAGTTTACAGCAACTGTGGCAAGTCTTGCCCTTAGGTCCGACAGGATTTGGCAACTCTCCCTACATGTCCTATGCGGCGATGGCTGGCAACCCAATGCTGCTCAGCCCCGAAAAGCTACTGGAAGAGGGATTACTGGCAGAAGAAGACTTGGCCAATCTGCCAGAATTTCCCATCGATACAGTAGACTTCGATCGGGCGATAAAAGTCAAAATCCCCCTGTTGCAGAAAGCCTACTCCAACTTCCAAGCCCAAGCATCAGCTAAGATGCGCAAAGAATTTGAGCAGTTTTGCTTCTGGAAGGCCAGCTGGCTAGACGACTATGCCTTATACATGGCCCTCAAAGACGCCAATGAAGGAGCAGCCTGGAATACATGGGCCGCAGAAATTGCCAAACGCCAACCCACAGCACTCAAAAAGTGGCAACAAAATCTGAGCAAGAAAGTATTTTACTACAAATATATCCAGTTTGAGTTTTTCCGCCAGTGGAGTGAACTGAAATCCTACGCCAACTCCAAGGGTGTCGAGATTGTTGGCGATATTCCCATCTACGTCGCTCACGATAGCGCCGACGTGTGGGCCCATCCAGAAAACTTTTGTCTGGATGAGAAGACAGGAGAAGCTGCTTTGATGGCCGGCGTGCCACCAGATTACTTCAGCGAGACGGGTCAGCTATGGGGCAACCCCATCTATGATTGGAAAAACTTGCAGAAAACTGGTTTCCAGTGGTGGATTCAGCGGTTTCAGGCCATTCTGGACTATGTAGATTGGATTCGCATCGACCACTTCCTGGGGTTCGAGGGGTACTGGGCGGTACCCCAGGGCGAAACTACTGCCATCAACGGGGAGTGGATGAAGGCTCCAGGGGACGCCTTCTTTGAGACATTGAAGCAAAAATTAGGCAAGCTACCGGTTTTGGCAGAAGATTTGGGCGTAATTACCCCAGAAGTGGAAGAACTACGAGACAAGTTTGGATTTCCAGGCATGAAAGTTTTGCATTTTGCCTTTGGTTCGGGCCCTGGCAATCCGTTTTTGCCCTTCAAGTTGCCGCACAACTGTCTGGTTTACACTGGCACCCACGACAATGACACTACTGTGGGTTGGTTTAATCAACTCCCAGTCTGGGAAAGAGATGCTGTTTTGCGTTATATCGGTCATGTCAGTCCCGACGGGATCCATTGGGATTTAATCAGAATCGCTTTCTCTTCTGTCGCCGACTGGGCGATCGTTCCCTTGCAGGATTACTTAGGATTAGACAGTAATGCCCGGATGAACTTTCCCGGGTTAGCTGAGGGCAACTGGGACTGGCGCTACCGGCAGGATTCATTGAGCGAGTGGTTAAGTTCACGCCTCAAACAGATGACCGAAACTTACGGCAGGGCACCACAGCCCCAGCAATAGGATAAGGAAGATAAGAAGGATAAAGAGGAGAAATAATAGGTTAAATTCTGGATCTGGGAGGAACCTTAAAAGTCACTTCTTCGACAACATTAGGTTCACCCAGTTTCCTCAGAAGCCCATCATTAAGGGCGATCCGCACCCCGCCAGCATTACCAGCGCGGATAATCAGCTGTTGAGAAGCCACCCAAGTGCGCTCAGACCCCTTGGGCAAAATGCCCTCAAACTCGGTTTTCCCATCTGCTTCTATCCACAGCCAGGAGTCCGCATCCATCGTCATAGTCACCCGCACTGGCTCTGGGCGTGAAAAATCGGACCTCCAGTGCGCCACCGGTGTAGCCTTCTTTGACTGCTCCGCGGGAGCCGATGACGATGTCTCTGGGGTAGTGCGATTAGCGATCCCCAGAGATATCTGAGGTTCGTCAGCCTGCTGAACGTAAAGGATGTTATTTTGGTTTAAAGGATGGTCTATGATGTAAGACAGACCATTGAGCGAGACAAAAATCACAAATATATAGAGAAAGTAAAGGTGAATGGGCCGCAATTGAGGAACTGGCAAATAAATCCAGGGTGGTATTGGCGGTATCAGATATCGGTCAGTAGGAAAAGCGCTCGCAAACTCAGTTCCATTCAAGCCCAGGACCTCAGCATATCGCTTGATAAAATACTGAATGTAGATTGGCTCGGGCAAGCGATCCAGTTCACCTGACTCGATCGCCAGCAGTTGACGCCGCATAATGCCTGTCTTAGTCGCGAGCTGCTCGATACTGATAGACTGTTTTTGCCGCAACTCGCACAGTATAGACCCCAGTTCTGCCAAGATCTCCGCTCTGGTTTGGCGCTCGAAATAGGATAATTCCTGTTTATTTTTTCTCATAGATAGGTTGCACTCCTCCACCATTGCCATGGGCCTCATCCGCGCCTGGTTAATTTCTTGAGGGCCTTAACTTCAAAATCTTTGAGGGGACGGTAAGCGCCAGGACGTAGCTGTTGCAATTGAATCTTACCAATAGCGATACGATGTAAATGAACAACTGGATATCCTAGCTGTTCAGCCACTCGTCGGATTTGTCGGTTTCTGCCTTCAGTGAGAATCACCTCTAAAAGAGTCGGATCTCCTTGGGGCGATCGCTTCAGCAGTCGCACTTCAGATGGCAATGTTATCCTACCCGACAGCATAACTCCCCTGCGCCATTGGTGCAGTATCTCCTGGGATGGAAAACCCTGCACCCAAACCCGATATGTTTTAGGAACGCTATGGCGCGGATGAGTCAGACGGAAAGTCAGATCCCCATCGTTCGTGAGCAGTAGTGCTCCTGTACTATCTGCATCCAGGCGTCCGACAGGATGTATGCCAGTGCTAGCTTTCAGGCTGTCTGACAGCAAAGAGAGCACTGTAGTCCGCCCTCTAGCATCCCAGCAAGTAGATATTACCCCAGCTGGTTTGTTAAGTAAAAGATACCGCTGTCCAGGACGATTGGCAGCGTCGAGGGGCACACCATCCACTTCTATATCATCTCGTAGGGGATTGGCTTTTTGCCCTAGTTGGCTAACCACAACACCATTTATACAGACCCGGCCTGCCAGGATCATTTTTTCCGCTTCACGCCTAGAGGCGATCCCGCACTGGGAGAGAATTTTCTGTAGCCTTTCATCCATAGCTAGATTGCGGTAGTACAGCTCATACTTGGATAAATATTACACTGAAGGGTTTACAAAAGGGGGTGGGTCTGATACCATAGAATCAATTCCGGAGCCTGTCAGTTGTCAGTTGTCCGTTGTCAATTTTCAATTTTCCTCGTTCCCTGGCTTCCGCCTGGGAACACGCGGCGCTAATTTTCAATTAGTCTTTACCTGGCTACGGTTGCTGCCTTGGCAGAAACACCTCTAACCAGGCACCGCCGGTTTCCGGATGGTTACTTGCCCTCACATAGCCCTGATGAGCTTCAATAATTTGTCGCACGATCGCCAGACCTAAACCACTACCATTAGTGGACAGTAAGTCCGGCCGGATCTCGCCAGTCACATTGGCGGTCGCACTGCGGGCACGGGATGGATCCCCTCGATAGAACCGCTCAAATACATAGGGTAATTCACGTTCGGTAAAACCCGTACCCCGATCGATCACTTCTATCTGGATCTGCCGATCTGTGGGCCTGAGTTTTACTTTAATTTCTCCTGCTTGTATGTTATATTTTATACTGTTATCTAATAAATTAATCAGCACCTGGTAGATCCGCTGTTCGTCAGCTTGAATCATCAGACTCTCAGGACCAGTGTAGTAGAATTGTAGCTGTTTTTTGCGGGCCAGGGGTTCCAGACTCAACCAAGCCGACGAGATCAGTGCTGGCAAATCTAGGGTTTTCAGGTTGAGGGAATGGTAAGCCCCCTTTTCCAGGCGACCAAGATCCAGTAATATCTCTACCAGGTCGCTGAGTCGAATCACCTCAGAGAGCAAGCGGTCTACCCAGTTGCGCAGGGGAGGGTCAAGCCTCGAGATGAGAGTTTCCGCTACCAGACGGATAGAAGTCAAGGGCGTTTTTAGTTCGTGGGTGACATCAGAAAAAGCCCGATCGCGTTGTCCGGATAAAACAGCCACTTCTTGCCGGTTTTCCAGGAACACGCCCACCTGCTCCTTGGGTAAGGGTATCCCATACCCCCGCAAGACAAAGGGAGGCCGATCGTGTAGCGTGCGCGCAGCGCATTCGGATTTTACCTCCCTTACATACTCACAGGTAGGATAAAGCATCCATTCCTGCTGGCAAGGCTTTTGAGAATCTCGGGTCTGTCCGATCAAATGATCCAATTCATAACAGCGGACAACTTCCAATAACAGACGAGGTGATGCTGGTAGTTGCAGGCAGAGCAGCAGACAGGCTTGTTGGTTACACCACAACAGCTGATTTTGGTCATCCACTTGTAGATAGCCGATCGGGGCAACCTGAAGAAGTTGTTTCCAGTTATTTATTTCCTGTTCCAGCTGGCAGCAAGTCTGATGAAGATGGGCGATCGTCGATAACAGCCGAGATATCGAGAATCGGGATGGGGAGTCAGATTTATTTGGCAGCACCTTTTGCAGTTCGGCGTAGAGTCGCGCTCTCCAACACATAAATAGAGCCAAACCCATCAATAATCCCAATATTAATCCCAGAAACACTGTTATTTTAGTCGTTTATAGTTCATAAATGGAGAATGCAGAATGGAGAATGGAGAATTGAAAAATCAACAATCAATTCTTAACCCATACGATAGCCAAATCCCCGTACCGTCAGCAGATATTCCGGGCGACTGGGGTCAACTTCTAGTTTTTCTCTCAGCCAGCGGATATGTACGTCCACGGTTTTGCTATCCCCCATAAAATCGGGTCCCCATACCCGTTCTATCAGCTGGTCTCTCGACCATACCCGGCGGGGATGAGACATAAACAATTCTAGAATCCGGAATTCCTTGGGAGATAGATTAATCTCCTCTCCTCGTACCATCACCCGACACTCAGTCGGATATAGCGTAACTTCCTTAAATTTCAGTACGCTGGGCGTCTGAGGTAGAGGGTAGCGAGTACTCTGCTGGTTCCGCCGCAACAGCGATCGGACCCGGGCAACCAACTCCCGCATCCCGAAGGGTTTAGTCAGATAATCATCAGCACCCACTTCTAAACCTACCACCCGGTCTGTTTCACTGCTTTTAGCACTCAGGATTAGAATTGGTACCATGTAGCCCTCATAACGGAGCAAGCGACATAAATCCAGCCCATTGACATACGGTAGCATCAAGTCAAGCACGATCGCGTCCAGTTGGGCAATTTCACTTTTACCTCCCGTGCCGCAGCAGCGATCGGCGTTCGTCAGTTCTAACACACTGCTCCCATCGGCGGCAGTCAGCACGTCAAACCCTTCGTCACTGAGAGTGAGCGCAATGGTTTCGCGGATTAATTCTTCGTCTTCGACCACCAGAACCCGCCCCATTTTTACCTGGGGTTGGTATTTGTTTGGTTCTAGTGTTAACATGGATATCATTGCTTAATTAAGGGTGGGTTCACTACGATTGATGCTGCTGAGTCTACCAGTTTTCGTTTCCAGAGTCAATTTTTCAATAATCTCTTCAGAATCACTCTGAAGGTATATCAGCTTTCGAGACGTTTGTGGGGCCCACCGCTATGGCTGCGCTTCCAGCGCAGCGAAGAGGAGTATAGCTAGTTGTTGACAAGGATAATCTTCTGAATTCGCCACTGACCAGCAGGGTTTATTAACTCATAGCGCAGCCGCAAATTGGGATTGAAGTACGAAGCAGCCCGGTCAAACTGACCATTTACAAAAAAGTCGGCTTTTTCGCTGACAATTGCTTCGACTATAGCCAGATCGCGATCGCTTGACATCAAGGAAACCTTCTCCACTCTGTGCTGGTACTGACCGTACCAGTTTTCTTGCCGTGCCACCAGCGCCCGTCGCCGCTGCTCTCCCAGGGCTGGTTCTACTAATATTTGCTCTAACCGATCGATGCTATGGTTAGGTCCAAAGACTTGTCTTTTTGTGGTTAACCAGCTGTCTATCGCTTGCTCCGCTATTGTTTTGTTTATGGAACTGATTGTTCCCCGGGTATTTGTGTTGGGGTCTGGTATCTGTATAGGGGGCTCCGCGAGCCGCACTTGCAGCTGCTCCCCTTCCAGTACCGGTTTTTGTGTGAAGATCAGTCTGAGCAACCAACCCACCACAAACCACAGCAGCAGGAGACTAACAATTCCCACAGCTGCCAGTAACAGCATACGGAACCTAGGCGAATAAAACTCTCCCTCAGTCTTGACTACCGGCTGCTTGGCATCTCTCAGAGTTGGCAGAGCATGTGAGCGTCCTGGTGACAATCTCGAACCCACCCTCTGCGTCCCCCGGGTAGTAGCGCGCTGCGTCTCCTGGGTAGTGCGAGTAGCGCTCCCAGGAGACGCAGCACCGGGGGACGCAGCAGGAGCCGTTTTTGGGCGAGCAATGGCCACGGCCGTGGCCTCAGCTTCCGGAGACAGGGTAGTCCTTGACTGGGTTTGTGCCACCAGGGTAGGGGCACCAACTGGATCCGTTATCTCCCCCCCATTTTCAACCCAACGGACGGACTGCGCCGATCTTTGCTGGTGTTGCACCACAGTCCACTCACTGGAGTTATTTATTTCCTGAGGGAGTGCTTCCAAATAGGATTGCACTTGCTTATCAGCGAAATAATCTTTCAGGGTTGTGCAGCCTTTCTGCAAGTCTTGGAAGTGGGTAAACACCTCTTCGTAGAGCCAGTTCTCGCCGTACAGACATAATCCTGGCAACAGGTCTGGGGCACCCTGAGAATGTTCTCGGATAAAGGCGATCTGTTCGTATTCCTGGCTCAGTTCTAGGGCCCTACTTGCTTCGGAAGTCTGACCCAGCAGCAGGGCGCACACGGCTTGTTCTAGATGAACATCCTGGCGGTTACCCAAGCGCATCAGCATCCGTTTAGCACGGTTAATCAGGGCCGGTTTATGTTGGGCAAATCCCCGGGCCAGCAGAGCATATACAGCCAGGTAAGTCGCCACGGCGGAAGGGCGCAGGGCTTCTGACTCAAACAAAGTCTGTTGTTCTTCAGAGGTCATGTAGCCCCGCAGCTGCTGGACAAAGCGCAGAAAGTCATCAATTCCTAACCCGGAACCGTCATCCCCCATGCCATCAATGCCGCCTCTCTCTTCGAGCATATCCCGCAGCATTTGTACACCTTGGCGTCGTGCAGTGGGCACGGTACTAGAAGTTTTTTCTTCTGATTGGGCTAGTAATTCCAGGATGCGGTAAGGACGCAGTTTGTAGATATCTGCCGTAATTTCCCCCCGCACAGTCGGGAATAATCCTTCGCTCAACAGTAAGTTTTGACCAGTTTCCAGATATTCCGCTGCCGTTGTGTAATTTCCTTGCTGCCACTGTTCGCGACCTAGTTCCAGACAGGCGTGAGCGATCGTGAGTACCGTATCCGATCGTTCCAGTTGTGATGCCCCTGATTTTTCGCGCAGCGTGGGGTCTTTTTCTGCACTTATCTTGCTGCTTAGGTAAGGACGTCCCAACTGCAATACAAGTTCATACTCCCCTAGTTCTAACAGGATCAGCAAGGCCCCGACTAATTGCTCCTCTGAAATTTCTATGCTGGGACTGTGATGCTTCTCCACAGCCTTAGCACTGGTGGTTCCGTCTATTTTCGGGTCTGGCGCAGCCAGGGCAGCATCTAGATTCGCATCATAGGTGCGACGCTGGTCGGAGTCCGAGAGCACCCCATAGGCTCGATATAACAGCTGTTTACGGGAGTCTATCGCGATCTCCGAATACTCCCGCCGGGGCAGTTGCATCGTCCGATCGCGATGAGCCATCTCCAACTGTTCGACAGTCGCCTGTATCGGCAATCCTAGAATCCGGTAGTAATCGAGCGGAATTCTCACCAGTCGTCTCCCTCAGCAGCAATTCACTAATTTAAGGCTGTTAAGTAGTTAGACAAAAATAATTGCACATAGCCATGGGCGACATGCTCCGGATATGGAGACTAGCGCGAGAGAGTGTTGGTTAGTTATCAGTTGTCAGTGGTTAGTTGACATTGAGCACTGGTGGACCTGGTAAGCTGTGTCTCCCTCGTGTCCGAGAGCGCCCACCCTGTTGCTCGCCTGCCCTCGATGTGCTCCGCGCGCGCTATTCGCACTGCGCATCGCACATCGCAGCAACATTGGGTGGGCGTCTCTGGACACGACGGCCTGGTACGCACCAACTCCCTAACCCTTTTCCCTTTTTCATCTAATGTAACGAAATTTCCCACCCACAACAGTCCCGATCGATTATAATTTTTGGCATTCCCGTCTGATTATATCATCAGGGGGTTATAAATTGATATTATAATCTGATTTTTTTCATGGGTTTGAAGATGGTTGATTGTTGTTTATTGATAATATATGCCATAAATAGGCATATATTATGCAGTCAAACTTGAAGGACAACAGGACCCTTGACTGATGGGGCGATCTTAAGAAAAATTAGTTCAGTTACGATCCGTAATTATAGGACAACTTGATGATTTCCGAACGCACATTACCGGTATTCGCAAAGGATGGAGTTCAAATTACCAAAGCGGAAGGCTTACGGCTCTACGAAGATATGGTACTAGGACGCTTGTTTGAAGACAAGTGCGCTGAGATGTACTACCGGGGCAAAATGTTTGGCTTTGTCCACTTATACAATGGTCAAGAGGCGGTCGCCACCGGCGTAATTAAGGCATTGCGTCCTGATGAAGATTATGTATGTAGCACCTATCGCGACCATGTCCATGCTTTGAGTGCTGGCGTGCCAGCCAAAGAGGTGATGGCGGAGTTGTTTGGTAAGGCCACGGGTTGCTCTCAAGGTCGTGGCGGTTCTATGCATATGTTCTCGGAAAAGCACCAGCTGCTGGGGGGCTATGCCTTTGTGGCTGAGGGCATACCTGTGGCAACTGGTGCGGCGTTTCAGAGTAAGTACCGGCGAGAGTCGATGGGCGAGTCAGGGGCGGATCGAGTGACGGCTTGCTTTTTTGGCGATGGTGCTTGCAATAATGGTCAGTTCTTTGAATGTTTGAATATGGCGGTTCTCTGGCAACTGCCGATAATTTATGTGGTAGAGAACAATAAATGGGCGATCGGGATGGCCCATGACAGAGCGACATCGGTGCCGGAGATTTACAAGAAGGCTCATGCTTTTGGCATGCCTGGAGTGGAGGTAGATGGTATGGATGTGCTGGCGGTGCGGACAGCGGCCCTTGAGGCGGTCTCCCGGGCCCGTGCTGGGGAAGGGCCAACCCTGATTGAAGCTTTGACTTATAGATTCCGGGGTCACTCTCTGGCAGATCCTGATGAGTTGCGTTCTCAGCAAGAGAAGGAATTCTGGCTTACCCGGGACCCGATTAAGAATTTTGCTGCTTACCTGGCGGAAAAAAATCTGGCCTCTGCCGAAGAACTGAAGGCGATCGATCGGCAGATTCAGGCTGTGATTGATGAGGCGGTAAAATTTGCCTTAGAGAGTCCTGAACCAGATACGAGTGAACTGTATCGTTATATTTTTGCTGAGGATTAGTAGTGGTGGTTAAACTAAGTCGTGGAGAGGAGAGTACTCTCCCCGAGGAGTCTTCAAAACTGGACTTGAGACTTTCACCTCAGGAGGCTCCTCAATAGTACCACCTTTGTCATAGGTACTGCTTCTCTTGTTATAGTTACCGCAAGGTACTGTTTCAACCTGTTTCCAAGGTTTCCGCTCCGTTCTCAAGATTGGCTTTTCAACTTGGCTCCTATTGGAGGTGCGGAGACTACTATCTTTGGCAGTCTTTTTATCATGGCAATGCAGATGGAGTAGTTGCAGGTTGTCTTTGTTGTTGGTTCCTCCCTGTGATTTAGAGATTATGTGGTCAACTTCCCACTTGTCTCCATCCTTGAAATAAAAGTTGTTCACAAGTTAGCTAGTACAGGAGCAGCATTTTGTAAACCAGTTCTTAAACGCAGTTGTTCCAATCAGCATCACAG
>JACOMV010000073.1 GCA_014324065.1 Hormoscilla sp. SP12CHS1
TGAGGAGCCGGATGAGGTGAAAGTCTCACGTCCGGTTTTGAAGACGAGTCGGTCCGGTGACGGACTGGCTTAGTTTAATTCTAGTCATGTTGGTTTGGACGCTAATTAAATTCGTGCAGCCCGAAAGAGCAGCTATAATATTTGAGAAGTTCTACTTCTTGGGAGGGTTTGGCAACATTGCTATCTATGTGGTTGGTGTGGTACAACTGGCAATCATTATTGGCTTTGTAATAGGGTTTCAAAAGCAATGGACTTACCTGGCGGTGTTGTTTATCCATGCTGTTTCTACCTTTTCGAGCTACAAACAATACCTCGCACCTTATCAAGACCGCAATATCCTGTTCTTCGCCGCCTGGCCGATGTTAGCTGCTTGCTTCACCCTTTACTACCTCCGAGACCTAGATACGAAGTGGGTTATTTACTCTCGATGAACTTAAGGGCGATATTGAATGAAGAAACCCGGTTTTTTAGCAAAACCGGGTTTCTTCAGCAAAGGTAAGGTTCTGATAATAAGTGCTATAATGGGCGCAGTATGATTTTGGTCTAGAAAAGGAGATAGTTGGTGACAGTAGCAATAACGAAAACGGAAAACAAGGCGGAAAAAAGGGCTCCCAAAAAGGGCGATGGCATGCCCGTACCGGCAGAACAACGGGTATTTTTCCATAACATCAGTTGGCAAGGGTATGAGAAAATATTGGAGATAGTGGGAGACGATCGTGCGGCCAGATTAACCTACGACAGAGGGACATTAGAGATTACCAGGCCATCAGAATCACATGAAACTGCGACCAGGTTGATTGAAAAATTTATCTGGATTATACTTTTTGAACTGAGAATGAAGGTGAAAACAATGGGTTCAACGACTCTGAATTATCCAGGGTTAGAAAAAGCGTCAGAACCGGACAATTGTTACTACATTCAGAATCAAGCATTAGTAGCGGGCAAGAAAGTGGACTTAAAGAAAGATCCTCCGCCGGACTTAGTTGTGGAGGTGGATATCACTTATACCAACATCGACAAACCTCGCCTGTATGCAGGAATGGGGGTTCCCAAGTTGTGGCGCTATAATGGGGAAGTGTTGCGGATTTATCAATTGCAGGACTCCCGATATGTGGAAGTGGAAAATAGTCCGACTTTTCCCGACTGGGTGTCAAAAACAAAACTTTACGAGTTTCTGGAAGCGGCGATCGCGGATGAAATGGACGCCGAGAGAGAGATTTGAGAAGTTGGATTCAGCAGCAAGTCCGTAATAGTTGAGAGGTGCAATGAGATAATTTTGATTGCGTATAGAAAAGGAGAGAGTTGGTGACAGTAGCAACAAGGAAAACGGAAAACAAAGCGGAAAAAAGGGCTTTACAAAAGGGCGATCGCATCCCCGTCCCTGCAGAACAACGGGTATTTTTCCATAACATCAGTTGGCAAGGGTATGAGAAAATATTGGAGATCCTGGGAGACGATCGTGCGGCCATATTAAGCTACGACAGAGGTACATTAGAGATTACCATGCCATCAGAAAAACATGAAAATACTACCAGAATGATTGAAAAATTTATCCGCAACTTAGTTTTTGAACTAGGAATGAAGGTAAAAACAATGGGTTCAACGACTCTCAATTATCCGGAGTTAGAAAAAGGGTCAGAACCAGATAATTGTTACTACATTCAGAATCAACCATTAGTAGCGGGCAAGGAAGTAGACTTGAAAACCGATCCTCCACCAGACTTAGTTGTGGAGGTGGATATCACTTATACCAACATCGACAAACCTCGCCTGTATGCAGGAATGAAGGTTCCGGAGTTGTGGCGCTATAATGGGGAAGTGCTGCGGATTTATCAATTGCAGGACTTCCGATATGTGGAAGTGGAAAATAGTCCGACTTTTCCCGACTGGGTGTCGGGAACAAAACTTTATGAGTTTATGGAAGCGGCGATCGCGGATGAAATGGACGCCGAGAGAGATTTGAGAAGTTGGATTCAGCAGCAAGTCCGTAATGGTTGAAATGTAGGAGAAAATTAAGAATAAAATGCAGAACTTAAACGTCAAAGATAAAGCCGTAAATGCAAAAACTGCCAAGGAATATCTTGAGCGAGTATTAAATCAGCTACTGACTGATTATCAGACAACTTCATCAGAAAGAGAGCAGCTAGAGCGTCGGTCCAGTAGAAGTAGTTGACAAAAAAAAGAAATGTGCATGTGCTAAAATTTGTCGGTTTGTGAGTCCAGAGGGGCCCTAAGTGGAGAGCGGGAGACGAACTGGAGAACGATTTTCCGTCTATTCACAGATTGAACAATTTGTCAAGCTTTATTAGTGGACCGACGCTCTAGCAGTATGGGAAGAGACTCAAGAGTTTACCATATTAGGTACGATCGAAATGTTTGCTAGTGATATTCGAGGATATGCTTTTCAAGCTATTGCGGACGCTCGCTTAGAAGAAAATATTGTCGATAGTTTACATCAATTAAACATATTTGACATTCCGTATTTTGCAGATTGGTATTTCTCGATTGAATTGCATTATCCACAGATAAAACGCTATGTCGAGAAATTGAACTATCTCCGTTTATTGGTAATAGAATATCTAAAAAATTACAAGCGAACGCGATCTGTAAACAGCAGGCAAGCATTTGTGCGATCGCCTGCTAATACTTCTGACTTAGACAAGACAAGGTCTAGGACATCAAGTATTGTCAGAAACCGGTATTTTCAAAAAAAAACCGGTTTCTTGGCCGACGCTCTAGACAATTTTCTCAGCATGGTATACATGCAATATCAAAAGAGTAAATTAGGAGCAGTACCCATGCCCTCACCATTTCCCGGAATGAACCCCTATCTGGAAAACCCCCGCTTTTGGCATCAAATCCATAAATGGTTAACGATATTGATTGCAGAAATCATGAATCCGAAAATCAGCCCCAAATATTGGGTATCTGTTGAGGAGCGAGTGTATCAAACAACTGGAAATAGTGATGGCACTTTGCTCGTAGGAATTCCTGGCAATGTAGTGATAGGGCAAAGTAGAGTCAACATTGTCCCCCCCTCAACCGGATCTGTTGCGATCGCTGCCCCCTCCCAGCCAGTTAAGATTAACTTGCCAATGCCAGAAACAGTTAAGGAATGGTATCTGGAAGTGCTAGAAGTGGAGACAGAGGAAGTCATTACCGTGATTGAAATTATCTCGCCGAAAAATAAACAAGCGGGAGAAGGAAGAAAAAGCTACATGAAAAAACGGGAAAAGATTCTGGGCAGTTCAACCCATTTGATCGAAATTGATTTATTGCGCATGGGCAAGCCCATGCCCATGTTAAACCAGGATCTAAAGACTCACTACCGCATTGTGGTGAGCCGCAGCCAGACCCGCCCTATGGCAGATCTCTATGCCTTTAATTTGCAGCAAGAAATACCATCTATTCCTTTACCCTTGCAAGCAGAAGATGAAGAACCGTTAATTCCACTTCAATCATTATTACATACTCTGTATGATCGGGGAAGCTACGATTTGAGAGTCGATTATAAAAAAAAGCCGACACCTGCTTTATCAACTGAAGATGATACCTGGGCAAATCAACTATTGTCTACATTAGGATTGCAGAAAAATAACCCTTCTGACAATCCCTCAGCAGAAACGGGAGAATTTATGGTATAATCAACAAGGGAGGAAGAAAACAATGATTCTGAACATAGTAGGCGACAAATTGCAGATAGAGTGGGAATGGTACGAGCAATTATGGGGAGCAAACCTGGAAAAAACCTGGAAAATTCCCCTCAGTCATATCCAAGGAGTGACTACAAAGGAACCAGCCAGCAGTTGGACTGAAATCCGCGCTCCTGGTACTTTCTTTCCTGGTATAATCAAGGCGGGAACCTATTACAGTAATCGCGGTAAGGAGTTCTGGTACGTGACGAACGATCGGGATTACTTGGTATTGTCACTCCAGGAGGAGTTTTTCAAGAAAATAATCCTGACTTTGGAGCAAAATGAAGATTGGAGATCGCGCCTCGCGGAAACTATATCTGAGACGAGCGATGGCAGCTAAATTGCTACTTGAGTGTTGCTGACAACTATCATTCTCCGTACATTTCCTTGATAGTATTGAGGTCTTCTCTGAAGTCAGCGACATCGTAATGAACGCAGATGTCACGACGGGCAAGTAGATGTTGGAATTGGATTAAATGCATTCCAAGTAGGCGACTCGCTTTGCCTATACTTAATTTATTTTGTTGGAATAGCATCAGCACAATTTCCTGCATGAACTCATTTTCAGACATGCGTGCAGATTGGAGGATTTCATCTGGGATGACTAGGCTCATTTTTTCTCCTGTAGTCCTTCGAGTATACTTTAACTTATTATATGCGATCGCTTTTTATTTACCCAAGATAACACAGAGCATGCCTGATGTCAAGAGAGAGAGGAAAAGACGATCTGGTTTCGGGAAAGGGCGACAGGCAATTATGTATTCTTAGCTCTAGGAACGTGATTTCATGGTATAATTAAGGCGGTAGGAACGCAACTAGGTGCGAATTGGCAATAAGGTAGTCTATGAAAAAAGTTGAACATACCCAAAGAACAGAAGTAGCTATGCCAGAAAATCTTGATAGGGAGACAATCAGTCTCAGCAAGAACCCTGAGTTTTTAGCTATTTTGGCAGAATCAAGGGCAAGTTTGAAAGCAGAAGGAGGAATTCCCCTAGCAGAAGTCAAGCTGCGCTTAGGTCTGGCTTGAATAAGGTGCGATCGCGCGGCAAATTAATGCCAGCAATATAGCCTGCGCAGGCGGGCTTCGTTCATGTAGCCGGACCCTTTAGGGTTCGGGCGGCGCCTGTAGCTGGTGAATAATCTGATTTCCCAGGACAATAATCAGGGCCGAAAGAGCAACGATCGGGACAACGGGGAGAAACCCAAAGGTCAAACTTGGGGGAATCAGACCCAATTGAAAGCCCAGCAGCACCAATTCTCCCGCTACAATAGAGATGATACAACTCAGGGGGTGAATGTTTTTGCCATATAAGGCCGCAATTACTGTCGGGAAGAGTACCGATAATCCCGTAAAGGCTTGGGTGGCCATGGCAAAGATTGAAGCTGGCGGTTTGTAGGCGAGGATCAAACCAACGATGGCTGCTAAAACAATCAGCACTCTGCCCACAAGGGTTTGTTCTTTGAGGGAAGCATTTTTGCGGAAGTAGGAGATGTAAATATCCCGGGTCAGCATCGAACCGATCGCCAATAGCTGGGAATCCATTGTTGACATAAATGCTGCCAAGGCCCCCACCATCACAAAGGAACTCAGCCATATGGGAGCATATTGTTCCAGCATCATGGGCAAAATTCGATCGGCCTCTTTTCCGACCAGATCCGGAAAAGCTATATGCCCCCACATCCCAATCATCACGGGGCAAATAAATAAGATTGTTGTGACAATTGGATATAATACTGTAGAAACTTTCAGTGAATTGGCATTTTTAGCTGTATAAAACCGCATTAACATTTGCGGTAACATCGGCAGGGCAAAATTCCAGAGTATTATATAGCTAAAAAACTTTTTCGGCGTGAAAAAATTATTGACTCCCTGTCGAGATAAAAGTTCTGGGGAAATCTCGTAGACATTGCTGTTAGCTGTCTCTAAACCCCCAAGGCTATGGGCGATCGCAACCCAGGCGGCAATCATGAGCACAAACATTAACACTCCTTGCCAGATATCGGTTAAAGCGACGCTTTTCATCCCGCCCACGCAGACATAGAAAACAATAATCAATGTTAAAAGCGTCGCCCCCAAAAAGTAGGGAATTTGTCCGTTAGTCAAGCTTGATAGCAGATACCCTGCCCCGATCGGCTGTAAAGTTAAATAAGGCATGGTGAAAATTACCATAACCCCCATCACTAGCAATTTCAGGGCTTTGCTATGGAGGCAAACATCAATCAATTCTGGGGGAGTAATTAATCCTTTTTTCTTGCCCAACTGCCAGACTTTGTAGCCGATATAATAGAAACCCAGTCCTGCTAAACCCGTGTCAAAGGCCATCATCGGGTAATAACTCAGGCCGATGCGATAGCCAGATCCGGCAAATCCCAGAAAAAAGAAAGCGCTGAAATTGGTGGCACTCAGGGTGAAAAAAAGGACGATCGGGTTAATTTTGCGATCGGCGAGGAAATAGCCTTCCACCGTATTCTGTTCCTTTTGATAACCCGCCAGTCCTACCCACAGCGTCCCTAACAAATAGAGGGCGATCGCCAAATAGGGCATCAAGGACTCTATTGACATCAGTCGTTTTCCTCCGTCTTCCAAAATTGCAGCGTAAATATCAGCATAGCAAGAGTCAGGATAATTTGCAAGGCGACCAAATATAAGAACCAGGTGGGCAGATTTAAGAATGACAAGGAAATGTCTTGTCCCCCAGACCCAAAATTAAGGGTGAGAAGCGCTATCACTGTAAAGCAGAAAAACCAGAATGATGAGAATTGAAAAATTTTCATAGTGATATCCAAGAGAGGTGGTGGGCACCGCCCACCCTATATTACCATTGGGGCATTTTGGCAAGCAACTTACTAGCAGCGATGCTATCGGTAGGCTTAGAAAAGAAATAACCCTGGCCATATTCGCATTTTAATTCTCTCAACTGACTTAGCTGTTGTGCTACTTCCACTCCTTCGGCGATAATATCCATACCTAAGTTGTGGGCCAGAGAAACGATCGTCCGCACGATTTCGGCCTTCTCCCGATCGAGGTGCATGGGACTCACAAAGGACTTGTCAATTTTTAAGGTATGTACTGGTAATTTGTGCAGACGACTCAGAGAAGAGTAGCCCGTACCAAAGTCATCAATACTCAGTCCTATTCCCAAGGTTTTTATCTTTTCCAAGGTACACAGTACCAATTCATCATTGTCCATAATCGCGCTTTCAGTAATTTCCAGCTTCAGGCTGTACCGATCGCATTTCGTCGGGCGCAATATCTGATCCAATCGCCAGATCAAATCAGGTTGAGAAAGCTGCTTTGTGGACAGATTCACGCTCATAGTTAATTGTGTCGAAAAGCGCTGTTGCCAATGGGCCAACTGCGTGCAAGCTTCTCGCAATACCCACCAACCCAAAGGAATAATCAATCCCGTTTCCTCTGCCACGGGGATAAACAGGGCTGGAGAAATCAGACCCCGACTGGGATGCTGCCAGCGTACTAGGGCCTCGAAACCTGTAATTTGGCCCCTCTGGAGTGAGATAATCGGCTGATAGTGAAGTAGCAATTGTTGCTGTTCGATCGCCTGTCGCAAGTCGTTCTCCAGGCGCAGGCGATCGAGACAGACATCGTGCATCTTTTGGTCGAACACCACCGCTTTTGCCCCACCCTCTGCCTTGGCACGATACATGGCAATATCGACATTGCGCAGCAACTCTTGTGACAGTTCTGAGTACATCTTTCCGGATAAATCAATATTCCATCCCATCCCCTCCGAGACACCCAGAACTATACCAGCACGGAGTAATCCAAGCAACGGTTGCCAATGACAACGGTCTTACCAACCAGTAGCCGGATGCGGTGAAAATCGCAAGTCCGGTTTCGAAAGGGAGGATTGGTAGATGCTCTCGTCCCACCACCTCAATGGAACCAAAGTAGAATGGCAAGACAACATGACGCCCCAGAGGATAGACTAAAGCTGTTAACCAAGGGGAAATATCAGAAGTAACCGCAGGTTTAGATGTTTTCATGGCTGGTTGAGAAAAGTCGAGCCCAAGCAGATCGGGGTTTCCAACTACTACCCATTTAGCCTAAATTTGCTACTGCTATTTTTCTTCTATCTGAATAACAGTTCTTGTGCTATCACGATCGGTCCGCGGACGGCCCGAAAAATCGGCATCTTGTACCAGTGCCGACTTTTTCCTGCCCCGTCGTTGGGCAAACCAAGTTTGCAGTTGCTGGCGACATTGGGAGGACATCACTCCCGCTATTACCTGCAATCTATGATTAGAACAAGCGCTATCGGGAATATTGGCAACGGTACGAATGGCACCCGTCTTGGGGTCATCAACTCCATAAACCAGAAGACCAAGGCGGGCTTGCACTATGGCCCCGGCACACATGGGACAGGGTTCTAAGGTGACATATAGGGTGCAGTGGTTCAGGTGCCAGTTTTGTAAGGCTTGCCCTGCGGCCCGAATGGCGACGATTTCCGCGTGGGCCGTGGGATCGAAGTCCCTCTCTTTGCGGTTCGATGCTGAGGCGATCGCCTGCCCTTCGCTGTCCACAATCACCGCACCTACTGGCACTTCTCCTGCTTCACCTGCTGACTGGGCCAGTTCTAGGGCCCGATTCATCCATCGCCGATGTCCCTGATAGGTTGGATCTGCAATTAACATATCTACTAATTTTAGCTGGCTGGCTTAGCTAGCAGGGGGTCTAGTTGACATTTTCCGTCTAACTGATAAAGTTGATCACACCCGCCAACATGCTGATTGTTAATGAAAATCTGCGGCACAGTCCGGCCACCCTTGGCACGGTCTGCCATCCGGTCTCTGGCTTCGGCATCGCCGTCTATCTTATATTCAAGGTATTTGACTCCCTTCCACCAGAGCAATAATTTGGCTCGGATGCAGAAGGGACAGCTAGCCCAAGTGTATATTTCTACGTTGGCTTTGATGCGATCGGGATTGCGACCCAATATAGGATTGAGAAAGTCAAGCATTTTCCGAAACTCTGCTGATTTTGCTTACAATTATACCTGATGAACTTGTGCCTTGCTTCCCCATGGCCAAGTTTGGTCAACTTTACCAGATGCTGTTGGCTGATGGCGTCGGCCCTCACGGGAGACGATCGAGCTAGTCCATACACCAGTTGAGTAACTGTCGAACTCAAGTCAATACTGTCTAAGTACTTTTACTTACTGCACGACGATCGATCTCCTCCATCCAACAGTTCCAAAACTGCCTTCGGTGACAACTTATCCTTAAACCAAACAATCCTAGCGGGCGTCTTCCTAATATTAACACCCGCTTTTTCCAGATTCAAGCGTTCGGAAACTGCTAGAATCAAATTATCGCATTCCGCCTTGCGCACCTGAGCAAACTTCTTCTGCAAATATTCCGGACGCCAATAACCGACAATTTCCAGCAAAAACACCCGTCCATCGGGATGTACCAAACGAAAGTCCGGAACCATAACGCTGCCCGGAATAGGAATTAAATCAACTTCCCTCTCTAAAACCCACTCCGTTTTCAGTTTTTCCCAGCGGTTAGCAAAAGAAGCCTCTAACATACTATCATAAGGCTTACCCGGAGGATAGTGACTGACTAAACCACAATCAGAATCGAGACTGAAACGACCCGTTTTCGGTTCACCAGTGTAAAAATCTCGCGTTTGCAGGGTAGCATGCATGCTCCATCTAGTAACATGAAGTAAAGCAGGGAGAAGTTTAGCTAGGGCCAACCCATATCTAGTGCTAACCTTCAATAAACTCGTCGGACCATCAACAGTAATCGTAAACCCGTGGTCAGCATCGCCTTCAATATAGGCCATCAACTGAAATAGCTTCAGATAGCGAAATAAAAGTTTATATTCTCCCGGAACATTGCGGTGAGCATTCAGAATAATCTGAGTAGCGCGGTAGAAAATCCCTTGCACTTGGGCAATATTATAGCGATGCAGCAAAGCTTCCGGTTCCGGCGCGTCGAACTGAGTCAAAATCCGATTCTCTGGCAAGTCCGCATACAACCCCTCCCGGATATGGACGGGTAGCACTTCCCGGTTTAACTCGCCAGAGAGAGTATCTGCTAGCATTGCTAAAGTTTTTTCCGTTGCTTGGGAACTGGGAACAACGGTGGCAGCTTGCGCAAACACCCGCTGTCGTAACATTGGCGGTTCTAGGGGACTAACGATCTCAAAGGTGGAGAAAGCACTTTTGAGGATATGGGCAAGTCCCCGCCTTACTCTAAAATCAGGACTGTCCCCTTCCAATTCCTGTAGGCGCCTGTCCAGTTCCCCCATGCAGTTGCCAGTCAGGGATTGAAAGCAGTTAATCAATTCAGTCGCCAGGCCCAAATTGCTATTAATGGCCAGTCGCTTGGGGACGATCGTCTCCCCATTGTGCCGGTGACTCAGGAGATCGCTGGGTAACATAAGTAGTTCTCTGTTCACAGCAAATTTAGCACAAATATTCTATTGATAAGAATAGGTTATCAATAGTAGAGCAACGTAAAGATATTTATATTTGGCAATCAGCCCTCCCCCTTATATTATATTAGGAATATAAAGAACAGGAGAGAGACTGATGACTAAAACTAAAAAAGAACTTTGGGAATAGTTCATAAGGGAGTTAATAGACGTGGACACTTATGAGTTCACAAAAAAGTTAATAAACGATTATCTGAACCAAACCATCCCGAGAAAGAAGTACATAAATTGCGAGAAGCATCGGCAAAAACCAGATCCTAAGAAATTGGAAGGTCGCGACAACAATTCAGACTTGGAAGCCTGGCAACAGTATAAATACGACCAGCTCAAAGCACCAATCTGTATTCATCGATATCACCTGTTGGAAGAGGATAGGAAAAATCTGAGTGCGATCGCGTATGCGCAGAGCAGGCACACGCGATGCCCAGACGGACATTAAGCGAGGATCTTTCTGAAGTTCCCCGTTACTGTAACTATCGTTTCCAGCATTCCCGAGGATGCGATCGTTGTCATCACTCCCGAAGAGGCTATCGTTGTCATCACTCCCGGTGAGGGTTTGAATCATTGGTATTATGAGGTTTTGACTCATCTAGTCCTCCTGCACCTGCACCTGCACTGTTACTGTTACACCCCAGATTCTGTTATCAAATATAAATACCTTATAACTGAAGACTGATTGATAAGCATAAATTATCGATTGCCTGGTTTGTTAACAAAAAAGCGCCAAGTAATTATGCTTAGTTTGATGGCTCTAGAACATTTGTATACAAAGGAATTTGTTCAAGCACAACGAGATTGTCGGGAGTGCTGTTCAATGAAATGTATTGGGGGTCCCGGAACGTGCATGAGACAGTGCAATGTAATCGCACTATCTCACAACGGCGTTACCGTAACCCAACAAAATCAGAAGCATCAATAAGCGTATGATCAATTCCCGACAAAACTGCCAAGACTTGCCCAGAGGCCTTGACTTTAATGGAAGTCGAATTGCCCAGATGAGAGGTAATTTCTAAATTACTCCAACTCCAATTTCCTTCTAACTGGATAGAGTCTATGCCATCCTCAAAGTCGCGGATGGTTGCGAAACCATTTGGGTTCAAGACAAAAGTATCCGCACCCTTACCCCCGATGAGAGTATTGTTTCCACTACCCCCGATGAGGGGATCGTTTTGAGCACCGCTACCATAGGGATGGTGCTTTTACTCCTGCAGAGTCGAGGTGGACTTTCACCACCATCATCTATAAGTTCTCCGGGCTAATGGAACCCTGGTGGGAGTCCCTCACCGGTCCCTTGCGGGATATTCACCGGTGATTTACACCAAACGAATCGCACACTACATTTAGATTAACAAATTTGATAGACTTTTGGCAAGGATTGATGTGGTTCCCGGGCAAGTGGGCAGGCGATCCACGATCGCTCAGTGGACTTTCACCACCATCATCTATAAGTTCTCAGGGCTAATGGAACCCTGGTGGGAGCCCCTCACCGGTCCCTTGCGGGATATTCACCGGCGATTTACACCAAACAAATCGCACACTACATTTAGATTAACAAATTTGATAGACTTTTGGCAAGGATTGATGTGGTCCCCGGGCAAGTGGGCAGGCAATCCACGATCGCTCAGGCGATCGCCAGAACCCGATCTTGAATGCGTTCGATGCTGGCGGTAGGAATAGCAGCAATGAGTTGGCGAGTGTACTCCTGTTGTGGTTGGTTGTAAATATTCTCCGCGCTGGCAATTTCGACAATTTTACCTTTGTTCATCACCGCGATCCGATCGCTCATAAACTTAACCACACTCAAGTCGTGAGAAATAAAGATATAAGTCAGTTCAAACTCGGACTGTAATTCCTTGAGGAGGTTCAAAACTTGGGCCTGTACCGAGACATCTAAAGCTGAAACCGACTCATCACAGATAATAAACTGAGGATTGAGTGCCAAAGCACGGGCAATACATACCCGTTGGCGCTGTCCGCCGGAAAATTCGTGGGGCCTGCGACTCATCCAGTCAGGTGAGAGTCCTACCCTTTCTAACAGATAGGCACAGCGCGTGTGTCGTTCTTTAGCATTACCCCGGCTATAAATTTCCAGGGGTTCCATGATAGTTGCGCCAATGGACATGCGCGGATCCAGGGAACTAAAAGGGTCTTGAAACACGATTTGCATTTCCCGCCGCAACTGTCGCAGGCTCCTTTTGTTAAGATGAGTGATATCTTCACCTGCAAATAGCAGTTTGCCACTCAGAGGTGGCACCAATTGCAGCAAACTGTGTGCCAATGTAGTTTTACCACAGCCCGATTCTCCTACCAATCCCAGGGTTTCCCCGGGATAGACTTCAAAGGAGACATTATTCACGGCCATAAAATAACGATTGGTTTGGCTAAACATGCCCTTGACTGGAAAGCAAACTTTTAGGTTTTGTACAGATAAAAGCGGCGCTTTCTGCTGGAGTGCTGTTAAGCGTTCTTCTAGCTGAATTGGACTCACTTCCTTGATAGCGGCCGTGTCAGCTTTCTTTGGCATCTCCTGGGTTCCCGTAGCAGTAGTCACCACTTCCATAAACTCACAGATGGTGGGCAGATATTCCAGGCGTACTGTTGGTTGGGGACGGCAGGCGAGCAAACCTTTGGTGTAGGGATGCTGCGGGTTGGAGAAGATGTCCAAGACTGACCCGACCTCGACAATTTTACCCTGATACATGACTGCTACGGTATCGGCAATTTCGCCAATCACGCACAGATCGTGACTAATGAAAATCATCGATATGCCCTGTCGCGTTAGTTGCCGCAACAGGTCGAGAATGGTAGCTTGGACTGTAACATCCAGGGCTGTGGTGGGTTCGTCGGCAATCAATAGCACCGGATCGCTTGAAATTGCCATGGCGATCATCACGCGCTGAATTTGCCCCCCGGAGAGTTGGTGGGGATAGCGTTTGAGGAGCTCCTGTTTTTGGCTATTTACTAGACGCTGGAGTTCTTTGTCCCTTGGTTCTTCCCTCTGCTGGGGCCATTCTGCTAGCAGTTGTTCCTTCAATGCTTCGTCTGATGGCAGGAGTTTCACTTCTTGCAAAAGCCCGATCGCCCGGCGTCTGGCCTCTGGGGGGGAAACATTTTGATGCTGTATAATTGCTTCGGTCAGTTGGAAGCCGATACTATAAACTGGATTGAGGGAACTCATCGGTTCCTGGAAGATCATCCCCATCTTGCCACCCCGAAGTTGCTGCATTTGTTGCGGTGAAAGTTGCCGAAGGTTGACCGGTTCGGCGTCCCCTGTCTCGCGAAACCAAATTTCGCCCCCGGCGATCGTACCCTCCGGCCTAGGTACTAGATCCATCACTGCTAGGGAGGTAACGGATTTGCCCGATCCTGATTCTCCCACAATTCCCAAGGTTTGTCCTCGTGCTACTTTCAGGGAGATATCGTCAACTGCTTTAATCAGTTTTTCGTCAGTTTGGAATTGGACTCGCAGATTGCGTACTTCTAATACTATATCACTCATGGGGTTAAGCTGGGATCTGTTCTACGTGACTACAGACTTTACGGAAATTTTTGCCTCCTGTTTATAGACGCAGTTTGTTACACAGATTTTTGGGCTGTGGATCTTGACAGGGGTGATTTAATATTATCACCCCTGTCAAGATCCACAGGAAGCATACAAAACAGTAATCCCTAGTAAACGTCACAAAGCCGTAGTCAAAGAAAGTGGAAAAAATAATCATGTGGAAAAAATAATCATATTGAAAGGTTAAATAACACTTTGAGGCAAAGGTAAGGGCGATTGGTTCGTCAAACATTATCATTTTCAAAAAACCTGGAAAATAATATAGGCGCTATTTGGTATTTTGCGCATGAATATAATAAATCTTTGTCGGGTTAGTTGTGTCATCATCACATGTTTATCACCACCTTTTGGGGAAAGAATCGGCTTCGTTGCAACCATCATCTCCAAATAGCATATTTTCCCAGAGCAGTCAATGCCTTGTAGGGGTGATAATCTGACTATTGCGGTGCGATCGCCAGTCCCACCTCTGCATCCGCTGGTCTCCTAAAGCTGTTTCGCAGGCGCTGAGCACCAGCAATTCGAGCGGGCTTGGTTCCTGTTCTCTAGTGCGCAGTAATCGATCCAGTTGTTTTACATTTATATTACTATCCCAGGTCAGGATAAAAGTTTCCTCTGTCTGGGAGCTGAGCTGACCGTGAGTTGCCAGATGCACGATCGGAAATAGCGCCTCGGCGTTCCGAACCTTTAGGCTTTGGCTAGTAAACTGCTGATTTAGCAGCAGCACATCGGCAGGCACTTGAGATTTAATTTTATTCAATTCAAATTCTACTCCTGGCAGGGCCGCAAACCCCTGGCGGGCTACCGTTCCGGAAAAATCGGAAATTTCCATTGTTAAAGCGCTTAACTCTCGCACCTGGAGTCCCAGAGACTCTAGCAGTTGCAAACCTAGGGTGAGGGCAATTTAATATTTTTCCAGTAGCTATTCTCCCCTTGCATAGAGTTCCCTGCCCTACTGACTTTCCCTCACCCCTGCTATTTCTGTTCCGATTTTTTGGGCCGTCTGCGGACCGATCGCCGCTGCTGGTTGGACAGCCAGCACATACAATAGAGATGCTAGGACAAGCGATCGCCTCTTACTGCTGCCTCTACCCGATTTTTCCGTTTTTCCCATATTATTTCTATCCAGTCAAATATCTTTCTCAGTAAATTTCCACCATATCAAGCAGCCCCGCCCTAGGCGATCGCCTGTCATCTTAGCATAACATTTTCTCTAGGCTACTGTCAAGCCTAGTCATATCTTCAGCTTAGGCCATCATCACCACTTGCTGTCAACTATCTAGATTTTTTGCCTTTGACTCGAAACATTTAATGACTCTTTTCCCTCCCGAACGGCAAACATGAACCAAGCCTTACACCTCTGCACACCTCCGCATTAATATTTTTGCGGTTATCTCCCACAAGATAACCGCACTCAAGGATAGCAATTATATGTATCGTTGGAAGACGAAAATAACTAGAGATTACCCCATGGGCGATCACAAAAAGCGGACCTGATACAGCGCCAATCAAAAACAGCAGTCGGCGCAAACCAGTAGAGAAGATGGCCAGGAGCAGAGAGGGAGGAGCAGGGAGAAGGGAGAGCACTTAACTCGCTTATCGGATACCCTAGAATGATTGCACATTCCCGATCGTGCACCCAGACAGCATCCCGATCGTGCACCCAGACAGCATCTGATCGTGCACAAAGAGAACATAGACTTAGCGCTCGCACGCGCAGGACCGGGTCGTGTCATTCGAGAGGGACACCCTATAGGGTGGTATCTCTGGACAGGAGAACCGCCTGTCGGTGCGGCACTGCGTATACGCAATTAGCCATTTGACCTGAGCTTCTACAGATCCCATAGTGAGATGTTCCCAGCTCTACTCGATATAGAATAACCTAAGTTGCCACCTATAGAACCTCAACACCAATATCGGCCTTGCATCAGCCCAAATCCCCTTGTAATTTACCCGGCATTTTGGCGGATAGATTTGCCAAAAATAGCTGTCTGGGACGTAGAAATTTTTATAGGTCGCAACTTGAGTTAGAATAGGCATAATTGATTTATACTGGTTGAGTCTCAATAACTCTACCAGTATAGAACATTCCGGCGGCGGAGCCTGCGGGAGTGTTTTTTATCCTACCTCTGTTCCCTTTGGCTTTCCTATTCCTAATGACATACGTCTACAGCACTGAGCACTGTCCAGAAAGTTAGGGATAACGCGATGGAAAGTGAGACCATCGTAAAAGCCTTTCTTTGTCAAGTCAACAAAATTATGGACAGTATTGGGCGCATCTTGAGCAAACAATTTCAGGCGATCGTGCCCTTTTCGGTTTCCATTATGGCGCTGTTTCCAGAGATGCCCACCATGTCGTGTCGCTCCTGCGCACGACATGGGTGGGCACTCTCGGAAACAGGCGGGTCATTATTTCTCCTTGCTTGTGGGATTCACGGCTATGTGGCGGTAGCAACAGGTGCGACGCCACCTACCAACAGAACTTTATCATATCAGTGGCTCGGAAGCCCAGTCGGCGGCCCAACACAAATCTTGACAATTCCCAGGTGAGTGGTATAAGTACCCTGCCATCTGCCGAGGAAGTCAAACCGCTTGATCGGAGTGCTGCCCAGCAAGTACAATTTGAAATACGATCGTTTTGGAGCTACCATCACAGGGTAATTATGGACATTCTTTCCTTAGGTTGGGTTTCGCTGCTAGTTTGCTTCACCTTCTCGATCTCCTTGGTCGTGTGGGGTCGCAACGGCTTCTAATTGACGCGCTATCAAGTCCGCAATGGAATCTACTGTCGTTTTTAACGTCCTCGTTTTGCTTGGCTTTGGGCTGCTGGTGATTGTCACTGGCGGCATTATCTATCTTACCCTGGCAGATTGGCGCGATCGCCGACGCCGGGAAAGGGATAAGCGCCAAGGCTAAAAGCCCTAGGGTGGGCACCGCCCACCTGACGCGCCTGTACCCAGGGATTTTAGGTCAGAAGCATGACTACAGGCGCGATTTCCTTATGGGAGTATGAAGAAAGATTCTGGTGTACCGTTAGCCGTAGCCAGCATCAATGTCTCTTGACAACTGACAGGTCGTGTCCAGAGACGCCCACCCATGTCGCTGCGATGGATGTGCGATGCGCAGTGCGATTAGCGCGCGGCAGAGCACATCGAGGGCAGGCGAGCGACAGGGTGGGCGCGTAAGGCCCGAGCTAGTAACTAACCACTAACAACTGACAACAGCCGCTCTGCCTCTATGGTGCATATCAAGCGCCTGGAACTCACCAATTTCAAGTCCTTCGGCGGCACAAAGGGAATTCCTTTGCTGCCTGGGTTTACCGTGGTTTCTGGACCAAACGGTTCGGGCAAATCGAATATCCTGGACGCGCTGCTGTTTTGTCTAGGCTTGTCCAGTTCTAAGGGCATGCGGGCAGAACGCCTGCCGGATTTGATCAATCATAACCAAAAGGACCGCAAAATCAAAGAAGCCAGCGTCACTGTCACCTTTGACTTGGGGTCCGATATTGATGGAGGCGAGTCCCAGGACTGGACTGTCAGCCGCAGAATCCGAGTCACCCATAAGGGCTACACATCCACATACTACATCAATGGTGAAACTGCCACCCTCACGGAACTGCATGCAGAACTCAACCGCCTGCGGATTTATCCAGAAGGCTATAATGTGGTGCTGCAAGGGGATGTCACTAGCATTATTTCCATGAACTCCAGGGCCAGGCGGGAGATCATTGATGAATTAGCTGGCATAGCCGAGTTTGACCACAAAACTTCGCGAGCTAAAGAAAAGTTAGATGCTGTCAAGGAGCGCGAACAAAATTCTCGGATTATCGAAAAGGAACTGATTTGCCAGCGCGATCGCCTGGGCGCAGACCGGGCGAAAGCCGAGCAATACCAGCAGCTGCGCGATCGACTACAGCAACAGCAACAGTGGGAAGTGGTGCTGAAATGGCGATCGCTCAAGCAGCAAGTCTGGCAACTGCGAGAACTTATCGAAGCAGGCTATCGCTCCCAGGCCCAGAGCCAAGAGAAATGTGATATCATATCAAATCAAATAAGTCAAGTAACTAAGGAACTGGACAGCCTCAACACCACGGTAAAAGCCTTGGGAGAAGAAGAAATGCTGGCCTTACAATCAACCCTAGCGACCCAGCAAGCCGAACAGCGGCAACTAAAACAGCGGCAGGGGGAACTAGGCTCCAGGGAGAAAAACATCAAAGCAACGATAGCCAGTAGCGAGCAAGAAATTCAGACAACCAGACAATCTATAGAGACTTTAGGAGCACAATACCAGCAAGAGACCCAGCACCGCCAGTCAAGAGAACGGGAAGTTACTGCGGCCCAAGCAGACTTAGAGCAATGCCGGGAAGCCACAAGTGCGATCGCCAGCGCCGCCCAAGAATGGGTACAGAAACAAGCAGACCTGAACCGGCAAATAGAGACCATACTGCAAACCCTAGACCCTCAACGTGCCGAACTGGCCCAGTTAGGAGAACGCCAGCACCAGCTCGCTCGGGTCATACAGGATCAACAACAGCTGATCGAGACCCTAGCGCTCGAAATGGCTAGCAAACAGGTGCTCTTAGGAGAATTGCAGGGAAAAATAACGAGCGCTACTCGAGAAATCCAAGCGATCGATCAATCTCTAGGGACGGTAGAATCAGAACTGCAAACCCAGCAAGAGACGCAAAAACGGCTGCTAGTCGAGCAACGAGACAAACAGCGACAACTGGATAAGCTAGAAGCCCAAGCCCAAGCCCAGCAAGAAGTCCAGGGCACCTATGCTAGCAAACTGATCTTGAAAAGAAGAATAGCAGGAGTTTGCGGATTAGTGGCGCAGCTGGGAATCGTAGAACCGCGCTATCAGTTAGCATTAGAAATAGCCGCAGGGGGGCGGATGGGGAATTTAGTCGTCGAAGATGATGGCGTTGCAGCAGCCTCGATCGCACTGCTAAAACAAGAACGTGCTGGTCGAGCCACTTTCTTACCATTAAATAAAATTAGACCTCAGAAATTTTCCTTCCCCATGCAGATGCGCTGGGCAAAAGGATTTATTGACTACGCCATTAACCTGATAGAATGCGACCCCCGCTATCGGGATATATTTGCCTATGTCTTTGGGAATACCGCAGTCTTTACTGACCTAGAAACAGCCCGCTGCCAGCTGGGGAAATGCCGGATTGTCACCCTGTCCGGAGAACTGCTGGAAGCTTCAGGGGCAATGACTGGTGGTAGTAGTAACCAACGTTCCGGGCTGCATTTTGGCACCCAAGAAGCCACAGAATCAGCAGTCGATGTGCGAGGGGTAGTGCGAGTAGCGCGCCCCTTAGACATCGAAGTATTGGCCCTCAGAGAACGTTTGCAGGCGATCGCCCTAATCTTGGATCGTTGTGAAGAGGAAATACAGGGCCTGGAAGTGGCCAAAGCACAGCAGTCCGTGCAGTTGATGGAAGCAAAGGCGGGGGAGAGGGAAAACCAGCTACGCTTAGAACAGCTGCAAAAAGAGATTAAAACAATATCTGAGCAAAAAGAGCAGGCTAACTGGCAATTGACCAAGCATCAGCAGGAAACAACCGCCACTAGCGAACGCTTGCAGGTGCTGCACAAGGAGTTACCAGCCCTGGAGGAGCAACTGGTGCAAGATAAAGAAGCCCTAGCAGAACTGGAGAAAGATGTTTCGACAAGCGAATGGCAGCAGCTTCAGGCAAACATAAGGTCCAAAGAAGCCCAGCTGTCAGAACGCCAAAAGGCCCTGCGAGAATCTCTGCAGCGGTTGCAGGATCTGGAAAATCGGCGCGATCGCACTCAGGCAAAAATCCAGGAATTAGAACAACGTATAGTAGAATTGTCTCAAGAGCAATCACTCCTCGGCGTCGATCTCTGTGAAGTCAGCGATCGGCAATCAGCACTTCTTCGTCAGATAGGGGAAACACAAACGCAACTGTCAGAGATTTCCGAGAGGTTAGCAGTAGTCAAACAGGAACGCAATCGGGTAGAAGAAAAACTGCGGGAATTACATCTGCAGCAACAACAGCTACAATTCCAGCTCGGCAAGCTAGCAGAAGCTCAGCAAACCCGTAGCCAGGAACTAGAAACCCTGGTTCGCCAGCTGGAAACCACTCAGACAGAACTGCCCGACCCCTTACCGGAGGTACCAGAAGATCTGAGCATCTCACAGCTGCAAAAAGAACTGCGCAGCCTGCAAAAGCGCCTGCAAGCACTCGAACCAGTCAACATGCTAGCAATCGAAGAATACGATCGCACTCAAGGGCGGCTAGAGGAACTTACAGAGAAACTAACTATACTAGAGAAAGAGCGGACAGAACTGCTACTGCGGATAGAAAACTTCACCACCCTGCGGCGGAAAGCCTTCAAAGGGGCCTTCGACGCCGTTAACGAAAACTTCCAGACCATATTTGCCGAACTGTCCGACGGCGACGGCTACTTGCAGCTAGAGGCTCCTCAAGACCCCACTAGCGGCGGTCTCAACCTGGTAGCCCATCCCAAAGGGAAGCCAGTGCAGCGGTTAGCCTCTATGTCCGGCGGCGAAAAATCCTTGACAGCACTGAGTTTTATCTTTGCCCTGCAACGGTATCGCCCCTCGCCCTTCTACGCCTTTGACGAAGTGGATATGTTTCTGGATGGAGCAAACGTAGAGAAGTTAGCTAAAATGATTAAACAGCAAGCTATGCAAGCACAGTTCATAGTAGTGAGTCTGCGACGCCCCATGATTGAATCGAGTGAGCGTACCATTGGCGTTACTCAAGCCCGGGGAGCCTATACCCAAGTGCTGGGCATCAAAATACCGCCCCAACAGACATAGCTTCCGATTAGCTAATAGTATTATTAGTACATACAATTCGATCAGATCAACAGGACTCTGCCCATTATAATGATGCCCGAACAAATCATCCAACGCTCAGAATTTCTGGGAACCCAAGTGATCACCCGCGATACTGGCAAGCGCCTAGGGGTGGTGAGTCAACTGTGGGTAGATATCGATCGGCAAGAGGTCGTAGCAGTTAGTCTAAGAGAGAACCCGATCGCAGGACTGCTCTCCTCGATACCACGGTATATGTACCTGAGCAGCATTCGTCAGATTGGCGACGTGATCCTAGTTGACGATGACAACGTCATCAAGGATATTGATGTAGAAGCATACAGCAGCCTGATTAACAGCGAAGTGATCACAGAAGCAGGCGAGATGCTAGGTAGGGTAAGAGGCTTCAAATTCTCCGACAATGACTATAAGGTTTGCGCTTTGATCATTGCCTCCTTAGGGATACCCCAGATTCCCGATCAGGTTGTGAGTACCTACGAATTGCCGATCGACCAAATCGTCAGCAGTGGCCCAAACCGCCTGATAGTATTTGAAGGTGCTGAAGAACAGTTAATTCAGCTGAGTGTAGGATGGCTAGAACGCCTAGGAATTGGTGAAGCGCCCTGGGAACGAGAAGGAGAAGAAGCCTACATGATCCCCACAATCCAGACAGACAAACAGCTGGGTCCGGGAACCCCAGCCAGAACTGCCAAGCCAATCCGCCAAACTGCACCAGTAGTTGAAGAGACCTGGAATGAGGATAATTGGCAACAGCCCGATTTTTCCGGAACGGTACCCGAACCAATGCACAAGTTGCAGCCAGAACTGGCTTACGAAGAGTTAGAACAGGATAACTGGGGTTTAGATGTCTCCGGAGAGCGCTATTCGCACTACTCCGGAGACATCGAGGCAACCTCCGGAGAACAATACGGCAAGAAAGCCTATGCCTCGCCAGAGTCGAAAGGCTACTACGAAGAAGATTACTCCGACATGTCCAAAGATGCCTGGGCTGATGACGAGCCGGAAGCCTACAAACCCCCGCGCGTAAACATCCCCGAAAAGGCCAAGAAACCAGAATATGAAGGGGAGATGGATTACTAGTAATGGGCAGAAAGTCTTGCCAGAAATGCCGATCAACTAGGATTGCGGAAGTATATCGGTATTACGTACTATAGCAAAATTGTCAGATATAAGAGAAATTTGCCAAATAACACGGTCAAAAAAATCAGACAGTATATCAAAAATATACTGGTGGTGCCGGACTCAGAAAACCATCCCAAAGAGTGGGTTTCCTTTGAGGAAGTAGACGATCTACCTGAACCAGAGTCTCTAGATCAACTGGGGGATTTGTTTAAGTTTTCCAGTCCCCTAGACCCCCAAATGCCAGCACCTAACAAAGCCGGGAGTTGGTTTATCAGTACCGTTAACCCTGGATCGGTGTTTAGCAAGTTGCCAGGGTTGAAACTGAAATCGGGGTGGCGGTTAGTAAGCTATCTGTATCGTCAGCAGGATAATGGTGTGGGCATTACCTGGGCAGTGCCAGAGGATCGGAGTACAACAGCAGAGTTGGAAAATGCTCTGGCAGATAGCAGCGATGAAATAACGCCGCCTCACCCAACTGGGGCATTGCCAGATTTTATGGAAGCCTTAGAGGGCGATCGATCGCCTATGTCTTTTATGATCGCCTCTCTGCTGCGCCTAGAACTAGAGGAATTTGGACGCTTGGGCAAGCATTGCCGATGGAGCAATCACTGGCTGATTAACGAAATTCCCGCCCAAGTGAAATGGCAGTGGAAAACCTCCTCAGCCCCCAAAGACCTCTCTACCAAAGTACAGGTTTTGCCCGATGGCAAAGTCGCCGTAGAGTTTTTTACCTTACAAGTTACCAAACCTGTAGTTATCTGCCGTCATCTGGAGCAGTACCCGGCCTCTGGATACAATGCCAAATATGTCGATCGGCCCGTAGCGATTCCAGTCTGTAAAACTTAGCTCATTGGCCTAAGGTAGGACTTGTCTCGCCCGTCCGAGACCTAGAACTCATGGAGCGCGGTCAAGAGCAGTTGATAGAGTAGAGCAATTTATTTTGTCGCGACCTGAACTTAAGTTTTGCAGCGAACCGAGAAAATTTGTTGAGTCAATATGCCGGGATTTTGAAGATGGAGGCTCTTCGGTACTTGGTTGGCAATTTTCCGGCTCGAAAATACCCGAAAGCCTTGCTCTGTAAGGATTTGGTGACTTGC
>JACOMV010000074.1 GCA_014324065.1 Hormoscilla sp. SP12CHS1
GGATTAGAGTTGAAAATGATTCTCTTTATAATTGCTTTTTGTATCCAATTTTTATAGGTCGCAACTTGAGTTATATACTGTGAAGAGTCCTTCCGTATATGGGGGAGTAATGTCATATGACAGATTGGCTATACTCCCAAAGGGATTGCGCTGCGCTCCCGCAAGGGATACGACTTGCGCTTTTTGCAGCTATTGAATGTGTCATTGCGAGGGGGGCCTCAAGCCGAGATTACCGAAACTCTCGCGGCCAGTCCCCCGAAGCAATCTCCTACCCAAGACGCTGGAGATTGCTAGCCGGACGGAGCTTGTTGCGAGGCACGTTAGCCTCGCAGCGGGGGGCCGGGAGCCTGCAGGAGCGCTAGCAATCTGCCTCGCAGCGGGGGGGCCGGGAGCCTGCTAACGGGAGGGGATTATCTCAAATATCGCAAGTATTTCTCAATTATCCCCCCTCCTCGCAATGACTTCTAAGATGCAAAACCTACGAAGTATTGGGGCGATCGCCTCTCACCAAGGCTCCGCCTCGAAGGAACCAGAGACAGATGGTCGCGAACTAGATAAAATCGGGAGGCTCCCGCCTCTCACCAAGGGTTCCAAGGCAGAGCCTTGGAACCCGAGAATCAGAGACAATTCACCATTCACAATTCACCATGATCAAAATTCTCCACCTATCAGATATTCACCTGGGCAGCGGTTTTTCCCACGGCAATATTAACCCCGATACAGGTCGCAATAGCAGGTTTGATGATTTTGTCCATACCCTGTCCCTGTGCATCGATCGGGCCCTAGCAGAACCAGTAGATCTAGTCTTATTCGGGGGGGATGCATTCCCCAATGCCACGCCAGCGCCTTATATCCAGTCCGCCTTTGCCAATCAGTTTTACCGCTTAGTTAAAGCTAACATTCCCACAGTGTTGCTAGTCGGAAATCACGACCAACATACTCACGGTCAAGGTGGGGCAAGTCTATGTATCTATCGTACCTTGGGAGTGCCCGGATTTGTCGTGGGCGATCGCATCGCCACCCACCGCCTTCTCACTCGTAACGGTCCCATACAGGTGATTACCCTACCCTGGTTAACTCGCGCGAGTTTACTCGCCAGTCCCAAAACCGAAAAACTATCTCTGTCAGAAGTCAATCATTTATTGCTCGATCGCCTGGAGGCTATCTTAGAAGCAGAGATCCGCCGCCTGGACCCCAACATGCCTACGGTTTTGCTGGGACACTTAATGGTAGATAATGCTCGGTATGGAGCCGAACGCTTCCTAGCTGTCGGAAAAGGCTTCACAGTGCCCCTCTCCTTCCTGACACGTGAGAGTTTTGACTATGTCGCCTTGGGACACGTCCACAAACACCAGATACTTTGCCAAGATCCCCCCGTTGTCTACCCAGGTAGTATCGAACGAATTGACTTCAGCGAGGAAAAAGAAGAAAAAGGTTTTATGTTAGTGGACTTAGCAAAAGGTCAGGCCCAGCTAGAGTTCTGTCCCCTGTCAGTGCGTGACTTTAGGACCATCAAAGTCAATATTTCCACCGCCGAAGATCCCCAAGCAGCTTTAGTCAAAGCCATTAAGAAAAAACCGATCGCAGATGCAGTAGTGCGCCTCAGCTACCAGGTGCGATCCGATCAGCTAGACCCGATCGATAACCAAGCATTGCACGCATGTCTGAGTACCGCCCACAGTTATAGTATCCAACCAGAAGTCGTCACCAAAATATCCCGTGCCCGCTTACCCGAACTAGGCGTCGGTAGCGGAATTGACCCCATAGAAGCATTAAAAACATATCTGGATAACCGAGAAGACCTCAAAGATATCGCCCCGGAAATGATCGCCGCCGCCGAGGAACTACTCGCGGGGAATCTTCGGCAATCTTCTCCAGACCTCCAACCCACCCAGCTGAGTTTACTTTAATTGTCAGTTTTCAGTCATAATTGTCAATTTTTTCAGCTTTTTTCGCACTTGTTCTCGTGCATAATCCGGTTGGATATTCAATTCCAACGCCTTCTGATACGACTGTACCTGAAAGTGGTCCAATCTTGCCAGCTAAATCTATCAAAAACCTTTGCTACTTACATTACCATATCCGCATCCGTGCCCCTGAACGGGGCACGGGTAAACACTTCAGTGTTTACTACGAACCCCTAGAGAAATTTCACACAGATTTATTATAGCAGCTTTTCATTGTTAATTAATTCAAAGGTAGGAAAATGGTTAATTCCCAATCTTGTTGGGGACGCTGGCGGACGATCAGTTTACCCCCGATCGCCTGAAACAGATTTTTGGTCGCGCTAATATTGAGGCTGAGGTTACCAGTTTCCGGTTGGAACATCAGCAGTTGACCCAGACATTTGAGAGTGGGTTTAGTTGTATCTGTCTTTTTATCACTTACCCTACCTTGGCACTGGAGTTGCAACTTCAGCTGGTTGCCAGCTGGCATCACTTTCACTTGCACGTGACTGCCCGTTGGCAGGGTACTGGTGAAGTTTTCGATCGCCCCTGTCAGCACCTGATCCAGCATTGTCGGGTCGCTGACCACCACTGGCATTGTTTGAGGTAGGACCACATCCAGAGTTACATTGCGACGACAAGCTTGCTTTTGCCAACGGGGAATGCTATTATCCAATACTTTGGAGAGTTCTGTCGCTGTCAGATGCACTTTCGCGGGTGATTTCTCCAATTCTACAGCTCGGAAAATTAAATCAAACCGATCGATTTGTTCAGTACATTCGCGGTCAATTGCTTGTATTATTTTCATGACCTTATCTGGGAGGTCGCGACGCTTGAGTAATAGTCGCGTGAAAGTGCGAATGGTGGTTAAAGGAGTTTTCACTTCATGGGCGATCGCCTGTAACAATTCTACATCTTTGGGATGTTGTCCCGGATCCTGGGGAATTTCCCGGAGTGGGGGCTGGTGACAATTGACTGTCGTGTGGCAGCGGAGGGGGCCCGGAGTGTGCGCAGTCGAAAGGGAAGAAACTGTCCGTTGAGTAGCTTCCCGGCACGATTGCTGGACAAATTGATGATCTTGTGGTAAGTAATTAAGGATAAGTTGGCAAAACTGCATCACAGTTTTGTAATCGGGAGCTCTAGGAGAAAACTGCTGATAGTAAGTATCCAGCTGGTAGCGTTGCTCGGCATTGCCTGTCAGGAAAACGCGCGATCGTAGTTCGTTCCATGCCATCTTGACCACATCTGGGTCAAAGGAAAATTGGAACCGCCCTGTCTGGGTTGCACCTAAAACCATCACCAAACTAAAACTAGCAGTTAAAACCAAACAAAATGCCTCAGTTCTGAGGGGGTCATTGGGTAGCAGGGGAAAAATTACCGTAGGACAGGCGTCTTTTCTGTCCTTGTCTGGGGCGAGTAATGCAGCAGGAGGTAGCTGAGGGGAATGACTGAAAGTATCCGAGGTAAACAGCCAAGTGGCAAACTCTTTCCCGGTCAAAGTTGGGTCAGATAACCATGGTATTGGTCCCGAAAGAACTATTCCCGACCCTTCCCCTTGCAAGAGGACGCCCAAAGCTCCGTGAGCCCCACGCCAAGACCGTTCTGCCCTTTCGCGGTCCCCGGCGCGTTCTCCATCTGCCGATTTTTCGGGCCGTCCGCGGACCGTGGAAGGAAATGCGGTCTCAGGAGCCCGATCGCAGTGCTCGAAAACTTCACTTAAGCTTGGCAAGATCCATTGATGCATAACTATTTAATCCTACAAAAACTAGCAACTTGTCATCTTTATATGAGAGTATAGGTGTTAACCAAAGATTCCTAGCAGTGTAACCGAACCTGGCAGGCGGGAAAACCCGGCATTATTGCCCTCCTCACCTGGTGGGCAGAATAAAATAAAGGCAGTTCTAATACCTCGGTTGCATATGCCTGACACAATTACAGATGCTAAAGATTTGTTATCTGACCTGATAGAACGCTACTCCAGGAGCGTGGACTATCTGGCTGTTCGCCTGGAAGCGTCAGAAGAGACTGATATCCTGTTGCGAAAAGACAAAATTGACACCCTCAGCGAAGGAATTTCCATTGGCGGACAGGTGCGGGCCTGCTATAAAGGAGGCTGGGGCACGAGCAGCGGGAACCGCCTAGAGGGCTTGGCGGACAGGATCCAAGAGGCGATCGCCGCTGCCCGGTTGGTGGGGGATGGTGAAACTCTCTTGGCCCCGGTTGACCCGATACAGGATACCGTAACCTTGCCCCTGACAGGTACAGACCCCCGGGACATTCCCATCGCAGAGAAAAAACAACTGTGCGATCGCTACGCCGAGATCCTGCGCAGCACGGACCCCGGCATAGCCAGTATATCAGTCCGCTACGGCGACTGCAAGCAAAGGATCGTACTTGCGACCTCAGAAGGAACTCTGCTAGAACAATCCTGGACAGACATGGAAATGCGGTTTGCGGCCACCGCCCGCAGTGGTGCTACGGTGCAGACGGGCAGGGAAACTACAGGTTCTCGCAGCGCTTACGAAGACCTGACGGAACTGGATACCCAAGTCAGAACTGCTGCCCAACGTGCTGTAGATGCCTTAAATTTACCCCCAGTCAAAGGCAACAGCTATACTGTAGTAATTGACCCCATTCTCAGTGGTTTATTTGTCCATGAAGCTTTTGGTCATCTTTCCGAAGCAGATATGGTCTATGAAAATCCAGACTTGCTGGAAGTGATGACCCTCGGGCGTCGTTTTGGACCGACTGAGTTACAAATATTTGACGGTGCTATCCCCGCTGGACATCGCGGTAGCTACTTATATGACGATGAAGGCACCCCCGCTACCACTACCCAATTAATTAAAGATGGGGTGTTAGTCGGCAGGCTCCATTCTCGCGAGACCGCTGGCAAATTAGGAGAAAATCCTACAGGAAATGCTCGCTGTTTGAACTATCATTATCCCCCGATCGTGCGGATGACTAATACTTGGATTGCCCGGGGCAAGACCCCTGTAGCAGACTTATTTAGCAATATCAAAGAGGGTGTATATGCCCGCAATTGGTTGGGGGGAATGACCAATGGCGAGATGTTTACCTTTACTGCCGGAGAAGCTTGGATGATTCGCAATGGTCAAATTGCTGAACCCGTGCGGAATGTGACTCTTTCCGGTAATGTGTTTAGCACTTTGGCCGATATCGAAGCAATTGGTGATGATTTTTATTGGGATGAATCTGGTGGTTGTGGTAAAGGCGGTCAAGGTGGTTTACCCGTAGGTTGTGGCGGGCCTAGTTTAAGAATTAGAAATATAGTTGTTGGTGGTGAAGCTAGTGACCAATGACCAGTACCCTCAACTTCCGGATTTAAGCGGAGATCGGTACGCGGACGGCCCGAAAAATCGACCTCCCATGACCCTATCCCTCGTCAATGTAGTTCGTAGTTCGTAGTTCTCCGTTATCATATTTCCAAAAATATCAGATAACATAAACCATCCAGCGGGCAATACTTTCATGCTCGGATTTGTAGCAAGGGATATGGAGAAAATTGTGACGGCCCATTGAACGATCGCGCTCACCCAGAGGTATTGTATCCCTCGTTCCCTGTCTCTGGCAGGGAAAGCGATCGGGAGGCTCTGCCTCCTGTAAGGATAAGCACTAAAGTGCTTACTACTAACTCTGTAAGCACTAAAGTGCTTACTACTAACCCCGTAAGCACTAAAGTGCTTACTACTAACCCCGTAAGCACTAAAGTGCTTACTACTAACCCCGAAATAGGTGAGAATGTTCCGGATGGTAGAGGCGCGATCGCCCCCCTTCTCGCTTCAAAGCAGGACTAACCAGATAAAGCGTAGTCCGAATCAGATTTTCCCGCTCGGTAACAGCTGCCATTTCTGCCAAGGGCACCACCCAGATTTTTTCATCTTGCCAACCCAAACGGTAACATATCGCTACATGAGTATCCCCTGAATAATGTTGCATCAACTTCTCTTGCGCAACTTCCACGTGACGCGCACTCAAATAAAGACACAAACTCGCCTTATGTGCAGCTAGGGATGCCAACTCTTCCGAGGGAGGTACACTCGAAGCACGGCCACTAATGCGAGTCAGAATAATTGTTTGCACCAATTCTGGTACAGTCAGCTCAACGGAGAGTTTCGCTGCTGCTAACTGGAAAACACTAATTCCTGGGATAATCTCAAAGGCAATATCTGCCTCTGCTAGGGCTTGCATTTGCTCGTGCAGCGCACTGTAAAGACTAAGATCCCCAGAATGCAGGCGCACAACCGATCGCTGCTGCCGCACTCGTTCAATCATTACTGGTAAAATCTCTTCGAGAGTCTGATTTCCAGTACGGATAATCTCCGCATCAGCACGGATATTCCGCAAAATTTGCCTCGGCACCAGAGAGTCTGCAAATAAAATTACATCCGCGATCTCCATAATTTTTGCAGCCTTAACAGTCAGTAAATCGGGGTCTCCAGGACCAGCCCCCACAAAATATATTGCCGGTTCTAGATAATTTTCTTTCAATTCCCAAATCCCTAATCTCTATAATCAGTGGTCAGTGGTCAGTGGTCAGCGATCAATTTTGACTCGTATAATTTTGAATTGTCAGTTGTCAGCACCATCTCAATTAGCAGGTAATTATGTTTTTCGGCCAAAATACTTAGATCCTTATCTGGACATGCTCTCTTGCGGAACAGACCCAGCCGACCGAGTAAATGGTAATGCACCCTACGGAAACCCTGGAGTTCATAACTCCAGGTTCTTTTGTTTCTATCTCTCGCATCATATGTGCACTCCGTATTCGATTTTCTTGAGGAGTTCATCTACCTGTTGAGTTTTTACATCGGTGTCCAATAGCCCAAATGGAATTGCCCCTGATAATGCACGATTGGGTCTTTTCAGCCAGTTTCTTGCTGTATCGGCATTCCTTGCTAAAATACGGGCAATGCGATAGAGTCTGTCTGAAAAGATAGAGTCAAGAGGCTTGTTCTCTTGCTTGCGCCGTTCTATATCCCGATCGCTTGTTCCCAGGAAAGCTGCAAGTTGTGCCTCAGAAATGCCGCACTCTTGGGCAACTCGCCCCACAGAGACTATGGGAAACCCCTCACTGATGCTGTTAACTATCTTCAACTCTGGTGATAAGGCGGTTGGTTCTCCCTGTGGATTTTTTCCCACACCCAATATTTCATAAACTTTATTGTTTCCCGCAGCAACAGTGTTTGACCTAGGCATCTTGACATACTCTAACTATACAGACAATGTTTTTAGTCGGTTTTAAATCATATTTTGCACCATTTACAACTAGCTATTCCCCTCCATAACGAGTGTAAAAAAACATTTCTCGACAATGTTTTTAGTCGGGATGTCAATTTTAACTCATATCTTGCACCTGTCGCAAGCCAGCAAGTCGTTCCAACCGCGATTGACCAAGGCTTCGTCTTCGATGTGTTTAGCAAATTATGCTAACATAAAATCGCAGGTTTGTCCGACGAGATCGCGTCCATGGGCGTTCCTATTGTGGATATACCACAGATGCGAGTTCCAGGATCTCTAGAAGTAGCAATCTTGGTTCAAAATGGTATAGCTTAGTATTGCGATTGTCCTTGACTATGCAGGCCACAGTTACCACGACAGCCCCCATTCCAGGCAACTACGGGAATTGGCGCGGGCACAAGATCTATTATGTACGAGCAGGAGAACCTGATGGGCAGCGTCCGCCCCTGCTACTGGTGCATGGGTTTGGCGCTTCTACAGATCATTGGCGGAAAAATATCGCCCAACTGTCGGGCGAGTTCCAGGTTTGGGCGATCGACCTGCTAGGGTTCGGACGTGCCGCCAAAGCTAACATTGCCTACAGTGGCGATTTGTGGCGAGACCAACTGCACGACTTCATCACAGAGGTCATCGGTCAAGCTGTTATCTTAGTTGGTAACTCCTTGGGAGGCTATGCTTCTCTATGTGTCGCGGCGCAGCTTCCTAGCAGTGCGGTTGGTTTGGTGTTACTCAACAGTGCTGGCCCCTTTACTGAAACAGAGGACTCTCCTGTCGTCCGTCGCCAAGCATCACCGAACGCCGCCAGAAAATTGTTAGGCAAGTCTTTCGGGTTGCTGTTTCGCCAACCTTGGGCAAGTTTTCTGCTCTTCCAGTATCTGCGACGACCCTCAGTCATCCGCAAAACTCTGCAAAAGGTTTATCTGGACCAAACTGCGGTCACAGATCGACTGGTAAAAGAAATCTATCGCCCATCTTGCGACAAAGGTGCCGCTCAGGTATTTGCTTCTGTCTTTAGCACCCCCCAAGGAGAAAAGGTGGACGTATTGCTGGAACAGTTAACCAGTCCTCTCCTACTCCTCTGGGGAGAAGCGGACCCCTGGATCGACTGCAAACAACGCAGTGCGAGGTTTCGCCAACATTATCCTCAATTGACAGAACACTTTCTACGTGCCGGTCATTGCCCCCATGATGAGGTGCCCGACCAAGTCAATCACCTGATTCGTTCTTGGGCGATCGCCCACCTGTGACCGGCGATCTCCGAGCCGATGTCGGTGGGGTTTCGGACCTCAACTCCACCGACGGGGCGATCGCTGCCGACGGATTTTCACCGGCGATCCATAGCTAGCCTTCTGACTAAAGCCCGTTATTCGTCAATCTGGCAATTTTTCATAAAAACCGCAAAACCATTGATAGATAAGCGTTTCAGAAGATGGTTAGTACATTCCCGGTCCTTCTGGAGAAATAAATTGTAAAAAAATGTTGCAGGTTGATGAGCAACTATGTTAACTTTAATTACAGAAGGTTGACATATATGGAGACTTGTGGAACATGGAAAACCAACAAAAAAGCAAGTTTGGCTTTACCGAGTTCGCAGAAACCTGGAACGGTCGTCTGGCCATGCTGGGATTGACGATCGGCCTGGCCACCGAGTTAATGACCGGTCAAGGCATCTTGTCTCAACTGGGTTTGATGTAAGTAAGTGGTTGGTAGAGAAGAACTACCAACCACTGTCAAAAACTGTATTAGGTTAATGTTAATAGGGAGTTGTGAAATGGAAAAGCAAGAAAGCAAGTTTGGCTTTACTAATTTCGCGGAAATTTGGAATGGTCGTCTGGCCATGCTGGGCTTTGCCATCGCCCTAGGAACGGAATTGATGACCGGTCAAGGCATCTTGTCTCAGCTGGGTTTGATGTAATCGTCAGCCAGAGTTAATAATTAAATAGCGTTGAGTTTAAGCATGCCTGTGGTAAAATTACCACAGGCATTTTTGCATAAATTGTTCGTAGTAAGGACTTTAGTCCTTGCCTGAGATAAGGACTAAAGTCCTTACTACAAACATTAGTCAACCCAACGAAATTGATAGGTAGAGTCAGTTGCGCCCCATACCTGATTTCCTTGAGCGTCAAAACCCCGGTCTGTGGTATCCATCCCCTCTGAATGGAGTATAATCCGATTGGTTATCTTCACGGCACCTCGATAATTGGTGGGACAACCGCCTGGTTGGGTCTGGCCAATGTAGCGATCGCCTTCTGGGGAAAGAAACACGCTACAAATAGGATTGCCGATCTCGCTGCTGCTGACAACCCGTTGTGGTTCGGGTCGGTTGCACAAACCCACCCAGTCCGCTGGGAAAGGGGGCTTAAAGGATCGAGATTCAACTACAGTATCCGACTTTCTAGGGGTAAGGCGCAAAAATCGCTGTCGATAAGGCCTCACGAGCTTTTTCTGTAAGGCTTGTTCTTGATAGAGAAAAATCGAGTCAGGACTATTAAGTTCGCCATTCTCTGTATGAACTGTAACTTGGCAAGTAGTCATCTTGACGTTGGGGGCTTTGCTATTTGCCGCCGCCTGGGCCGAAGTATCCATTACTCCTACCAGATGAGTCGCTACTTCGTCAAGGTGACGATCGACGGGCACCGACTGGGTGCAAGCGGTCAAGAGATGAAAGCAGGTGAGAGCCCCGATCGCCCATCCTGCTAATATACTTTTTTGTCTCATGCTCCCAAAACAGCCTGATATAGCAGGTTTGATTATCTGGCAAATTGCGCTTTAATGGAAGCAGTACCTACTCGCAAGCGAAAAATGAAGCTGAAAGCGATAGTGAGACTGCTAAAAGAGACTGTGGCTGAATGGCAAAAGGATAAAGTGCCGATATTGGCGGCAGCTTTAGCCTATTATACCGTATTCTCCCTCGCTCCCCTGCTGATTCTCGTCATTGCGATCGCGTAGCGTGCATTCGCCGGTTTCGCGATCGGTCAAGAAGCGGCGCAAGAGCGGTTGGTAAGTGAAGTGCAAAACCTGATTGGTGCCGAGGGGGCGGCATCGATCCAAAATCTGATCCAAAATAGCTACCAACCCAAATCTGGTATCCTGCCCAGCATTCTGGCGATCGCCACTCTGCTCTTCGGGGCCACGTCGGCCTTTGCCCAGCTGAAAGAAGCACTGAATATCATCTGGCATGTCGAACCACAACAGCAACGGGGGGGCATCATTGGCTTTATCTTAACCCGTGTTTTCTCCTTTCTCATGGTGCTGTCGATTGGCATTTTACTGTTGCTGTCCCTGGTACTCAGTGCCGTGTTGACAGGAATTAGTAACTGGTTAGAACAGTGGCTGATTATACCAGCTTTTGTCTGGCAACTCGGCGATCTGACGATTTCCTTCGGGTTGGTAACCCTGCTATTTGCTCTGATATATCGCTTCTTGCCAGATGTGAAAATTGCCTGGAGCGATGTTTGGATGGGTTCTGCCATCACTGTCGGGTCTGCCTATGGTGCCGCTGGTTCTTTCGTCATCATCCTGCTATGGGTTTTTGATTCTGCTCAAATTCTCCTGTTTGGCGCATAATTTACCCAAGTTTGGGCAAACCTCTATGGTTCTAGGATTCGATATAGCAGCAGACGGAGAAAGAACGCTCGATGAAAAACTCTTGCAGTTTGGCGATGTAGTGGTCAAATAGGCTATTGTCCTTGGATTCTCGAGTAAACGAATGGCAATTTATTTAGACTCTGCCTCAGTTATGGAAGCAGAAACAGCGGTAGAAATGGGATGGATTAAAGGTATTACCACAAATCCGACGCTGTTGGCAAAAAGCGATTTACCACCAGGAACAACCCTACAAAAATTAGCGGAAATTAGCCCCGGTATGCTTTATTATCAACTCACGGCCTCTGATTTAGAAGAGATGCTAGTAGAAGGGCGGGCAGCTTATCATATGATTGGGGAGAACATGTTGACCAGCAACTGCCATGGGTTTTCAGGCGGTGGCCCGTCTGTCACCGGAAATTCCCTGTGCGGTGACGGCGATTTATAGCCCCGCACAGGCCCTAGTGGCACGGGAGGCGGGGGCAAAGAGGCGATCGCCTATGTGAACCGGGCCACGCGACTGTTGGGTGATGGTTTGGCATTGGTGCGGGAGATGGCAACTGTTCTCAAAGATAGCAAAACAGAAATTCTAGCAGCAAGTAAGTAGTTAGGCAAAATTAATTTTATATTTTCCCCCAGCCGAACAACATCTCCTGATGCCCCTTGGTGGTGCTCCCCCAAAGCTTGGATGCGCCCGTCGCCATAACCCTCCTCCGGTTAAAGCCGTCCGCGAAAAGCTCAAGTCAACGAAGCGTGGATTAAACGCTTTTTATATAAGGTTTTCAGTCGGTTTTCAACCGACTTGGCGCCTCGAAACCTGGCTCCCGCCTGGTAACGCGCGTGGGTTTGAACCCTCGGTGTATCGTGGGTAGTGCGAGTACGATGTCCCCGGGGTAGTGCTCCTAGCGCTCCCCGGGGACATCTCCCGACCACGATACACCGAAGGCGGGCCATGAGGCTAATCGAGAATGGTACAAGATCTCAGTTTTAACCGACTTGTTGAGAATGCCACAAGATATCAATTTATCTGTGAACCCGTATTTTTATTGGACGCAGAGACAACATCTGGAAGAGGGCGACGCAGCAAGTAAAGCCAACTTAAACCGGCCACACCTAGCCCGAGCGCCAGCAAACTGACAACTTGAGCAATGCGCAAAGGTCCCAGCATCAGACTATCAGTGCGCAAGCCCTCAATCCAGAAGCGACCCAAGCTGTAGGATATCATGTAAACTAAAAACAACGTCCCCAGTTTCAGACGCGGCTTTCCCCGCAAACCCCGAAAAAATAAAGTCAGCAGTAACCCAAACACCATCAAATTCCACAGGGACTCATACAGAAAAGTGGGATGGAAATATTCAAAATCAATATATTCCAGGGGACGGAGATCGGGAGGAATAAACAGTTTCCAGGGCAAGTCCGTCGGGCCTCCGAAAGCTTCCGAGTTGAAAAAATTTCCCCAACGCCCGATCGCCTGACCGAGAATGAGAGAAGGAGCGACCAGATCCGCCAATTGCCAGAAGGGAATGCGATTTAGTCTGGCAAAAATTAAAGCTGCTAATATCCCCCCGATAATCGCTCCGTGAATAGCAATGCCACCCTTCCAAATCGCAATGATATTCCCAGGGTGCTCGGCATAGTTTTGCCACTGAAACAGCACGTAGTAAATGCGGGCGCAGGGAATAGCGCCAATCACCAGCCAAACAGCCAAATCCCCTAGCAGTTCTGGGTCAACCTGGCGGCGCGATGCCAGATACTGGGACATAAATAGCCCAATCAACACCGCTGAGGCAATCAACAGACCGTACCAACGCAGCACAACTGGACCCAACTTCAGGATCTCAGAACCTGGAGAGGTAAATGTGAAAGACAGAATAGAAGTATTTAGTATCATTTGGGGAAGGACAATCACCAACAACCATCATTGCACATGTCTACTATCCCCATTGTTGCTCATCGGACCCTGGAAACTGACATCCCCCCACTCTTGGGCGCTTCTTTAGATGAATTGACAGCTTGGGTGCAGCACCAGGGGCAACTGGCTTATCGGGGACGGCAACTACACCAGTGGGTTTATCAGCAGGGGGCCCGTACCCTCCTGGACATATCAGTTTTTCCCAAGCAATGGCGCGAAACCCTAGCAGATGTCCCCATTGGGCGTTCCACAATTGGCCACCGAGTACAAGCACCCGACGGCACCATCAAGTATCTCCTGCAACTGGCAGATGGTCAAATTATCGAAACCGTTGGCATCCCCACCGACAAGCGCCTCACAGTCTGCGTCTCTTCCCAGGTAGGATGTCCCATGGCCTGCGACTTTTGCGCCACCGGTAAAGGAGGCTTCCAGCGAAATCTGAAAAGTCATGAAATAATCGACCAAGTGTTGACCGTCCAAGAGGACTTTCAGCGACGAGTCAGCAATATCGTCTTTATGGGTATGGGGGAACCCTTGCTAAATATGGATAACCTGCTAGTACGCAACGCCACAAATACAGCTTGTTCGCTATTTAATTAGTACAATAACAGCATTTAGTAAACCAGTTCTTAAAAGTATTTGTTCCCATCAGCATCAGAGCAAGTTCAATTAACTGTTCTAGCGCCTCCATTGCTCGTGTTGGGAACATTCTGA
>JACOMV010000075.1:0-6634 GCA_014324065.1 Hormoscilla sp. SP12CHS1
AGGGCTAATGTAACCCTGGTAGCGGTCCTCTTCTTGACATGTGTCAAGTAACTTTACGCTAAACGAATCGCACATTCCCGATCGCCCCTGGGATCGGTGAAACTGAGGAATACCGCCGGGCCACTTGCAAAGGTCAACCCACAGGGGGAATGGCATTGGCAACGGGTTTAATCTTAAAGGAACCTGAGTCCCTACAGTTAATTATCCATGAAAGTGCGGCGGGAGAAATACCGGTAATCATTGCTGGATGTCGAGAAGATTTTGTCAGTTTAGTGCAAGCGTTAACTAAGCGCAACGAACCTCATCCCATCCCGGACTCAATGGGTGCTACGATGGTGAGTGGTTTTAATAATTGGGATCGAATTCGTCAGTATCGCGCTAGTTGGGAAGCAAATCAAACAGAACCGGGGAGTGAGTCAGCTTAGCAATGGGAATTCAAGCGCTTGATTCTCCAGAAACATCTCTATCAAGACCGCTTGATAATTCTCAGTCGGGGTAATTATAGTGCAGTGAGTGCTGGGGACATGGGAATGGATGAAAGTACATGGCACTCATTATCTTTGATCATTCGTTTGTCACATGAATGCACTCATTATTTTACCCGTCGCCTGTTTGGTTCTATGAGGAATAACTTGCTGGATGAGTTGATTGCTGACTACCAAGGCATTGTCGCGGCCAATGGGGGTCGCTATCGGGCGGATTGGTTTTTGCGGTTTGTGGGGTTAGAATCTTTTCCGGATTATCGTCCTCCATGGTTCGCCACCCAATCCAAGCGAGCGTTCACGGGCAATGATGTTCTGTACCTACAATGCCGTCTCTAACGCGCCCTTCATTGAAGCGGGACAGCAGCATCACCGGTACCGTCCCCTCCAGAAGGTTTCGGATACCGCAATTCGGGACGGCGAGTACCAGTCTGCGTTGGACGCTCGGCCCGAGATGTATAAGCCCGATCCCGAACTCGATCACCCCTATATGAATATCCATCCATTTTCTGATCGCTAAGGGTGTTATGGGTCTCAACATTCGTTCCCTTCATCCCAGTATAGGGGCTGAAATTACCGAGGTATTAAACTAAGCCAGTCCGTCACCGGACCGACTCGTCTTCAGAACCGGACTTGAGACTTTCACCTCATCCGGCTCCTCAGTAATGCCACCCTTATCATGGGCACGGCTACTACCATCTCTGGCAGTCTTTACATCATGGCAATGTTTGTGTAGCAGTTGTAGGTTATCGCACTGGTCCTTACCACCTAATGAAAGTGGCTTGATGTGGTCTATTTCCCATTTGTCGCTATCCTTGAATGTTAGTCCGCAGTGTTGGCACTTTCCCTTTTGTTCCTTGAGCAGTTCTGCCACTCTATGGCTTAATTCTGGGTTTTTGCCTAGTCTTGTACCCCAATATGTGAGGTTCCCGTCATATGGGCTGGCTGTCCCTCTTACTTTGGTGTGTCGAACTATCTTTACACTTGTGTGCTTTAACAGTTGGATTTCTTTATTCTTGTCAGTCTGACACCGGAATCGCCAGTGTCCATCCTGGCCTATTGACCAGTATTTCTTGGCTATCCAGTGTACTGACTTTTTATTGTCCTGTGCCGAACCGACCCTGGCAGGTTTGGCTGTTCGGGCATTTTACCCTGGCCTTCGAGTTCCTGTAGCAAGACTTTAATCTCGCCGATCTTCGTCAAGTTCTCTAAATATAGCTGTTGAGCTTGATTCCTGTCAAGTTCTAGTTGCTGCAATTTTGCTTTAATCTCGCTTTCCTTCAGGTTTTGTAGCACAATTTTTTGCTGCTGGTCCAGAACAGCGACAATGTGATTTTTCAGCCTGGGAGTTAAAGCTTCAGTATCCCGCAAAAGTTGCTGCAAACTTTCTTTTTGTTCCCTTGGGTTCGCCCGGTCCCGAAGGGACTGCTGGAGATGGGAAGGATTAATCAGTGCGATGCTATCATCCTGGCCAAAGCAATCTCCTACTTGAGTCTGCAACTCCTGCAATTGTCCCGATACAGGGGACCGGACTTCCACTACCCGGCGCGGACGCATCACATCAACAGTCCTTGACCTTGGACTGCGATCGGGATGCGCCCCACAATACTCCAAATCAATCCCAGAACCACCAAACCACCTAAAGTTGCCAGTGACAGCCAACCTTGAGGACTGACTATTTGCATCAGTTGGTCCAGCCTTTCTGGCGAAGATAGTCGTTCCAGGGATTCTTTTCTAAATATACTACTTTTTGGCTCGGACATATGGTCATTTGTCAACGCGAATATAAACAGAATCTACACGGAGATTCCCTTGCTGCCAAAGCTGGGTGGGATTGGCGATATCCGCCAGTCTTGCTCTGGGCGTTCCTGCATTATACACCCGATAGATATGGAATTTTTCTCCCATCGTAGAAGCAAATTTCCATTGCCATCCATATAGCTTGACCAAGTTCTTATTTCCTGCTGGTTTACTTGATTTCACTTCTATATACTCTGGATTGCCATTTTCTACCACTTTGAGATCGTAAGCTTCTCCCTTATCCCCGATTTTATTCACCCAATGTACCTCTACTATGTTTTTCCCTGCAAGGAAGATCGCGAAACCAGACTCTGTTGCTACTAATTCCCCTTGAGGGTATTTATCGCTGAACTTTTTCTTTAAGTATTCTAGCGCATATTTCTCTCCCCAGAGCTCTATTTTCCGTTCTTCACTCCCATCCGATCGCTCCTTCTCCCCTGCGGTGGATTTTAACGCAGATCGATTTAACCCCGATTTCAATTCCTCACTACTTTCGTCCTTCGACTCCGAACTAGATTCTAACACTATCTCCGGATCTGGTAACTCATTCCTTTGTTTCCTTTTCTCTGGAGAACTGCTTGGTGTTCTAGTTTCCGCTGGTTCCCTATCTTCATTAGATGTCTCTGTCGCCCGATCGCCCTCTGTCGCCCGATCGCCCTCTAAGGATCCAGTCCTGAATAAACTCTTCCTTCTGGAGGGCGATCGCCAGGTAGGGAACGGTATCTCCTAAGATGGATACAGTTTCTGGTTTAGAGAGGAACAGTTCCCCGGGTTTAGCCATAGTACCATTAGTAGTCGGCAGCCAAGCAACTGTTTTCAACTGGGCGAACCAATCAGCATCACTGGTCATACTCGGTTCCCAACTGCTTTTCGCCCGATCGAAATAGTAATAGGTCCATTGCTTGTACTGCTGGTAATAATTCCAGTTTTTATCTAAGATTTTGGCTAACTTCTGATTCTTGGCTTCATTCTTGGCTGCTAAGATACCGAGAATATGGGGCGATCGATAGACAGGGTACTCATGGGTTAACCGCTGTCCCTGGTTCGACTTGTGGGATGCAGTTTTCACTTCCACATCTATTTTCGGGATAGTCTGCACCCCTAACTTGACCAAAAACTCCCGCCACTTTTTCATCTCTGCTGTTTTTTCGCTGACCTTGATATCCGCCAGATAATCTCAGGATACAAACTGCACATCTTTGATTCCAGATAACAAGCTTTCCAAGTCATTTTCATTTCCATAGCCTTTGGGGAGGTATAGTTCTCGGGGCCGCCCATAGCTATCGCGATCGGTTTTTATCCACAAGCTACTCTGCAACTTTTCCAGGGGGTCTTTTACACCCCACTCTTCCCGCTTTTTCTTCGTTTCATATTCGGACAAGTTATCCTTAATATAACAGAGATAACCCTGGTCTCCTTTATCTTCGCCCCTCTGATAAATTGGCAGGATATAATTGAAAATTATATCCTAGGCGCTGGTATTCTGCACTCCCAATTTCTTGAGTAATTCTCTGACTGCTGTCCCATGCTGCTTTGATGACAGAAGGCTTTTGCGTACCACTTGCAGGAATTTTGACAATTCAAATCCATATTCTCCCTGTTCTAAGGGGAAAAAGATCGCCATCTCTGATGCAGAAGCTAATCGAGCGTTCTCTAGTCGGATAATCCTTAAATGCTTGACCTTGGCTAAATAGTAGGATTTACTATTCAGGTACAGGTACAACTGCACGAACCAATCATCACTCTTTCCTGATAGCCATGCTGCTTGGCCCAAACAGGAGATCGCCTCATCGATGCTAAACTTTTTCACCCCCAGGCTGTCTAAAACAGACCCTTTGGCTGTTACTTGAGGATGGACGTACTCCTTGTTGATAATTTGCTGTAGATCGTCATTGGAAATCAATTCTCTAATTTGCTCGTCTGGACGCAGCACTTCGGCGGGAAGGCGCCAATTGCCAGATTCTGTGAGCATACAAGCAGTAGCTTTCAGTCCTGCGTGGATCTCCTTGACTACCGTAGAGAAAAACAGATCCTTTACTTCCTTGACCAGGGGAATATCGTTATAGTAACTGAGGTTGCGTTCCCGCTTAAATTCGGACACTGCTGACAAAAATACCTGGGCAATACGATCTCGCAGCCATTTATTCCAGAGTTTGTCCTTATGGATATCTTCCCGATTTGCTGGCACCAGAAAGTCCCCTTGAATCATAAATTTGAATCCATAGCTGCGGGTGGGGAGGAATGCATAGACTTTCTGTTCCTGAGTTGCATCTGCCGTGCCATCTGCTTTCATCTTAAAGGCCAGGATCAATTCCGTTTCCCGCACATTACTTTTTTTCTCCTCCTGGATATATTCTGGCACCCTGAGAGTTTGCCTGACTATTTTATAATCATGCTGCTTCACTTCCGACCCCGTACCCGTCGTAGAGGCGATCGCCACTTTGCCCTCTGCATCCGTGCCGGCGATTTGGCTAAACTTATTTAAGACTTGATTATCAATTTTCACCGTTTTAAGTTGGCGCAGAAACAGAATCAGGGTATGTTCGATCTGGTCTAGTTTCCACAACTCATCTTTCGCTGATTCTCCCAGGGGAAGAATAATATTAGTCTGCTGGAGATTTACTTCTGGGGGAATTTCCTCGATCCAGTAAGGGGCGACAAAACCCAGTTGATCCCGATCGTCTTGACGCTTAAACTCGAACTGAAACCCGTTAGAGAATATCTGAGGTTTATCGCTGATCCGGAACACGGACTTGAAACCTATACCTTTTTCCCCAATATACCCGATCGCGTGACTTTTGGTGCTATTGCCCACATCACAGATTGCTCTAACATTAGCTTCTGTAAAACCGCTCTCATTATTTACCACTATAATCTTTTTTGGTGTTATGGTGATAGTTAGGGTGGGAGTCACACCCGATCTATAATAATTATCGTCTGCATTTTGGCTCAGTTCGAGAAGGAAATGGGTTTCCTTAGAGTAAAGGTCTACGGAGAGTCGTTCCAGGGCGCTATTGAGACTTTTCTTCAAGCTATCAATCACGCTTTTAGCTGCTGCATCAGTTGACAAGCCAATTCCGTAAGTATTCTTTCTGATATCTTCGATTATCTCTCGTGGTGAAGCCATTTTATTTCCTGTTCGTAGTAAACACTTCAGTGTTTCCCCGTTCGTAGTAAACACTTTAGTGTTTCCCCGTTCGTAGTAAACACTAAAGATTAGTCTCATGGCCCGCCTTCGCGATGTCGTGGGAGCGCTATTCGCACTACCTACGACATCGCGAGGGTTCAAACCCCCGGCGTTACCAGGCGGAGCTCAAGTGGGTTAAAACCCACTAAAAGCATTGTCTATTTATGGAGGCTCCGCCTCTAGTTGCGACTGGTGCAATATGAGATTCTCTGGACTTTTTATAGCCTAGCATCCGAGGAACAAGATTTTGTGTAAACTTTTGTAAACTTTTGCTTAATCGCTAGGTGACTATATTAATGTATTTGTGTCATGGGAGGTTAAGGGGAGTCGGACTGGTAAGCTGTCGTGCATTTAAATTGCATAGGCTGATCTTCTGAAAGCCTTGCCTTCAATGTGTTTCCCATGTTCGCCCCTTGGGAAACAGAAGTAAAGAGAGTACCATAGGGAGTTAAAGTAGGAAAGTTGCTCGTTTTTCATGAGACCGACTCGTGACAAACAAGAGGCTGACTATGTCCGATATTTTCGTGATGACTCGCAATCAGGATAACATTGCCTTAACTTCTATTGATGGCATCGCCTTTGTCGCCTTACTCCTGCAAGCAGGGCAAGTTCTTGCCAAAGAAACAGTAGAACTCATCTATGCAGATGCGGGTTTTGATGACTTGCCGGTAGGATTATACACTGTAACGGTTAGGCATGAGGGGATGGAACCCCGATCGGCTACCAGGAATGTCACAATCAGTAGAGAAGACGAAGTAATCCTGCTAACATTTGTTTATCTAGAACCAGAACGGGTACTGCTGCGCCTTCAAACTGCCGTAGAAAAGAGGTTGTAACCATGACAGTTAAAGCTATTCCCCCTAACTCAATTAAAGCATTTCGCTATCGAGTGCATTGCTTGGAAAATGACCTCTGGAAGGAAAAAAATCCGATCTGTAGAGCCAATTTGGCTTTACAGCTAGCAGATGCGGCTAAGTAGTTAGGCAAAATTAATTTTAGATTTTTCTCCAACGCCTTTAAGCAAATCTTCCACCGCTTTAACCAAACTTTTCCAACTCTCATAGGCATCAATATTTAACCACTCTGATTTAATAAATCGCCACAAAATTTCAATGATATTTAATTCCGGAGAATAGGTGGGTAAATAAAATATTGTCAAACCTTT
>JACOMV010000075.1:6775-21440 GCA_014324065.1 Hormoscilla sp. SP12CHS1
TAAGACATTTAATCTTTTACTATTTTGACTTTTTACCTCGCACAGTTCTCCTTTTTCTTGCCATGCATAAGGAACATATACATTTAAACAAAAACCTCAAAAAATCTTAAATCAATTTCACCTCGATACTTGCGTAAAAAATCTTTCCTGTCCATCCCTTGCCAATAATCCTTTGCTAACGCCAAAAAGTAGAAGAGCTGTTTCTATCTTAATACGACCGAACTGAGAAAAATCGGATTCTAGTACATAAAATATACTGATTTTTGCCGGATATTCCGGTAACATTTGCCTCCCGATCGAACTGGTTTCCTAAAGCATCGTCTCGAAGGGCTAATTCCCACAACCGCACAGTCCCCCGGTGCGATGTCTCCTGGGAGACACCGCGCACAATTACAGTCTGAATGTGGTTGTTAATTGTTGATTTTTGACTGTTGTTTTATAGCCCTAAATATTCATATAATTATTGATTACCAATTTTAAATTTTACATTCTCAATTTTTAAATTTAAACCCTATGCTGGTAACATCCCCAAACTATAACACAGCAATTGTTTGAGTTATCACTCTTGTGCTGATTATGGGGCTGACTGTGCGGGTAACCAGACTGTAAAGGTGCTCCCTTTATCTAACTTGGATAGCACCGTGACGCGACCACCCATTCCTTCCACTAGGGTTTTGACGATCGACAAACCCAAACCGGTCCCGCCAGTTGCCCGGGCCCTGGTTTCATCTACCCGATAAAATCTCTCAAATATGCGGGTTTGGTCTGGCAGGGGTATGCCACATCCAGTGTCGCAGACGGCAATTGATACCTGGGAACCCTGGCGATCTAACTTAACCGTCACCGGTTTGTCCGGATCGGAATATTTTACCGCATTGTCAATCAGATTCAGCAGCACCTGTTTGAGACGATTGCAATCTGCTACTACCTCGTGAGATCCTTTGTCTGCGGACAGGATAATTTGACGATTACTATATTGTCGTGCCATCCCCACTACTTCTGACAATAAATCATTCAGCATGACTACCTCTAGCTGAAAGTGGATGTGACCGCTATCTGCCCTGGCTAACTCGAGTAAATCCTGCAATAATTGGATGGTCCGATCGGCCTCTCCCGCCGCCGTTGCCAAGGCTTCTCGCTGAGGTTCTGTTAAGTTAGCACCCCGTCTGAGGGTACTTTGAACATATCCTGCCACAATTGTCAAGGGCGTGCGCAACTCGTGGGAGACATTGCTGACAAATTGTCGCTGTTGTTCCCAAGATTCAGACAGGCGATATAACATGATGTCCAGGGTACGGGCTAATTCTCTCACCTCGCTGGGAGCGCAGTCTAGCTGTACCCGTGCCTTACCTAAATCAGCAGCGGAAATGGCCCCTGCATGCTGAGATATCTGTCGCACCGGTTCGAGCGCTCGCCTGACGTACAGGGCAATGGCCACAGTAATTAGGGCGATCGCCAATATTGTAGCAATCAACAAACTACCCACCATTGAATTTAGCCTCAGGCGATCTGAGGTAATGTCCTGAGCGACATATAAGTGACCTAGCTTTCTACCCTGTACCACCAATGTACCGCTACAAATTGCCATATATTTGTCATTGATGGCATTTACTCGGGGGGCCATCTGTTGATTATCAATAGATATTAAAGCCGTATATTCCTGACGGTCAACTGCCAATATCGTTGATTTCGTGAGAATGTTGCCATCCGCAGTTTTTACCCACAGAAATAGATTCTTTGTGTTACTCTCATCAATTGCATGTTGTAATCCTATCTCTAGCGGTAACTGTTGGCTATATGTTTCCACATCCCGGGGAAAGCGATCGGCAACATATTGGATATTCTGCTTGTGAGTGTAAATTAGCTGCTGATGCATTTTCATGCTAGTATAAAGGGAAAGGCTGCCCAGTCCCACCGCTGAAACCGCAGCAATACCTACAGTCAGGCGAAATTGTAGCGAATTTGGGTCGGGCGGCCCTGCCAACTTCTGGCGTACAATTAGGCCCTGGCTGCGCCCTACCCAGAGTTGAGAGATTTTTGGGTGCCAAATACTGGGAAATTTCATAATATCAGTATTTCAGATCGACTTTTGTTGCTTTCACTCTTTCAGTTTAACAAGCGATTCTGAGAAAAACATGATATAATTATGAGGATTTGGTATGAAGCAGGGAGAGGGAGAGGAGAAGCTAAAGGAGACAGCTTAGCAACTAACAACTAACAACTAACAACTGACAACAACAACTGACAATAAAATGAATATTTTCCTGCAAGCTTATGAATATGCGGCTAATAATCCAGAGGATCTGATGAAAGCGCTACAGGAACATCTGCTACTGGTAGCAGTGCCACTGGCTATTAGCTTAGTTGTGGGTTTACCCTTGGGATGGCTTTCTTCGCGATCAGCCACTGTCTCGACTATTGTTATTAATACTTTCAACTCCCTGCGAGTAATTCCCAGTCTGGTAATTTTGTTCCTAGCTATCCCCTATTTTGGACTTAGCTTCCAATCAGCGGCGATCGCTCTGACGATTTTAGCCATGCCACCCATTTTGATTAGCACGGATGTCGCCTTCCGCACGATCGATCCCGCCATTGTTGAAGCCGCCTATGGCATGGGAATGCTACCGGCACAAGTGCTGCGCCAGATTGAAATACCCTTAGCCCTGCCCGCGATCGTAGCTGGGATTAAAACAGCTACCGTGGAAGTCATTGCCAGTGCCACTCTAGCTGCTTTTATCGGTGCTGGCGGATTAGGATCCTCGATCGTTCTGGGCTTTGCCCTCTATGATAATTCCGTTCTACTTGTGGGTGCCATTCCCGTCGCCATCCTCGCACTGACTGCTGAAGTCAGTCTCAGTGCTTTACAACGATTCTTACAACCCCCCGTGACTTAAGGAACGCTAAGACTGTAATGGAAAATTTTGTTCCCTGGCGGTCCCCAGGGAACGAGGTGAATGGACATCTCAATTCTAAGTCTTGCTAACCCGCCTGCTGGGATTAGCTAACCGTTCTAGTACCAACAAGCCGCCATTAATAGCAAAAGCCAGGAGAGAAACGACGATCGCTCCAGCTAAAATTTTATCATTACGATTTTGAGCAATGCCATCAAACAGGAGAACACCCAGTCCTCCCGCACCAAACTTTGCTCCAACAGTAGCAATAGCAATACCGACAATTGCTGCAATCCGCAACCCGGCGATAAAAATCGGCAATATCAGTGGCACCTGCACCCACCACCACCGCTGCCAAGGATTCATCCCCATGCCCCGCGCTGCTGCGCTAATTGTAGCAGGAATCGATTCTAGTCCTACTACCAGATTCCGTACCAGAATCACTTGGGCATAGATAACCATACTAGCAATCACTGAGGCCGGATTTAACCCAAAAATTGGCACTAGGAGAATAATTAGTGCTAGACTCGGGATGGTGTAGAAGACCCCCAGCAACCCGATCGCTGGTACTTTCAACCAGCGGTAGCGCGTGACTAGCAATCCTATAGGTAAAGCGATCGAGACGGCGATCGCCAGGGTCGTGCCAATTAATAGCAGATGTTCCAGCAGGAGACTCCCAACAACTGCAGGATTCTTAATTATATAGCTCACGGTAATTTGCCAATGGTTAATTGTTAATTGTTAATTGTCAATTGACATAATCATATATTCTTCGCATTATTTACCTTAATACCGTAGGTTTGGTTAAGGTAAGCGTTACCCAACGGAACTAGCTTATAGGTTGGGATTCGTGCCTCAACCAAACCTACAACTTGAACCTTCGTCGCAATAGCGCTACGCGCACTTCGTATACGCAATTCACAACCAGGTTATTCCTTGTGTTGAGCTGCTACAGAATTACGAATATAATCGAGAGTTAAGACACCAACAGGGCGATCGCCATCTCGTACCGTCAGCGAACTAGCACCAGTCCCCAGCATCAGAGATAAAGCCTGACGGAGATTATCGTCGCGGGCGATCGTCTGAGTATCCTTAGATATATCACCTGCTCCTGGTCTGTCAGATAGTTTCAGATCAGTCATAGCAGTTTCTACCCGTAATAGACTCAGCTGACGGACCATATCATCCGCCCCGACGAGGTCATGGATGAACTGATTAGCAGGCTGAGTCAGGATCTTAAAAGGCGTATCGTACTGTACAATTTTACCTCGATCGAGAATCAGGATTTTATCAGCCAGCCGCAAAGCCTCCTCCACATCGTGGGAGACAAACAAAATAGTTTTATGCAGTTGCTGCTGGAGGTAGAGGATTTCATCTTGGAGAGTCTCCCGGGTGATAGCATCGATCGCCCCAAAAGGTTCATCCATCAACAGCACATCAGGGTCGCCAGCTAAAGCTCTGGCCAACCCCACCCGTTGCTGTTGTCCCCCAGAGAGTTGTCCCGGATAGCGGTTACGATATTCTTCAGGAGGCAATTCTATCAGCTTCAGCAACTCATCAATGCGAGACTGATATTTAGCCCGAGGCCACTCCAGCAACTTAGGTACGACAGCGATATTCTGAGCAACTGTCATGTGGGGAAACAAACCAGACTGCTGAATCACGTAGCCAATTTTACGTCGTAGCTTAGTCACCTCCATCTCACGGATAGCAGTCTCGTGCAGATAAATGCTCCCAGATGTCGGTTCATATAAACGGTTGACCATCTTCAGCAGCGTCGTTTTCCCACAGCCCGAAGGTCCTAAAATCACTACCAGGTCCCCGGCTGCTATCTCACAACTGCAATTATCCACCGCCCGACGGGTTGCACCGGGGAAGGTTAGGGATACGCGATCGAAACGGATAGTCATTGTTAAATTGCTAATTGTTAATTGTTTATGAGTCCTTGTTGAATCAGAAATTCCCTCGCCACATCAGCCGGTTCGCCCTGCTTACCGCTCACTTCATAGTTGAGGCGCTGCATGACTTCATCCGTCAACAGAGGGAAGATAGAATTAAGAGCATCGCGAATACCTGGATATTTGTCCAATGTCTCCTGGCGCACCACCGGGGCAACTTGATAGACCGGGAAAAACTTTTTATCATCTTCTAGCACAACCAGATTAAAAGCACTAATCTCCCCATCCGTCCCAAAAGCTACCACCACATCTCCTTGGCCATCTAGCAGTCCTTTATATCTTAAACCTGGATCGACAACCTTAATTTGCTTAAATTCCAAATTCCCATATACTTGCTTGAGTCCAGGCAAACCATCTTCTCGCGCTTCAAACGTTGATGTTCCGATCAGCACCAACTCACTAGCTAAGTCAACCAGATCGGATATTTTCTTAATCCCCAATTTTTCCGCATCTTCACCGGTCATCGCCAAAGCCCAAGTGTTATTCATCGGGGCTGGGGAAAGCCAAACCAAGTTATATTTTTCCTTGTAACCTTTGGCAACTTTATCGAACACCTGCTGGGAATTGCTACTAGGAGGCAGTTTGAGTACAGTTGTCAATGCTGTCCCAGTATACTCTGGATACAAATCTATTTCACCGTTTTCTAAACCCGCTTGTATTACTGGCGTACTACCTAAGCTCAGCTTCCGTTCCACCTTGAATCCCTGCTCTTCTAACATTATCGCATACATTTCTCCCAAAATATACTGTTCTGTGAACTGTTTTGAAGCTACTTTGATCCTGCGGTCAGCACTACCATTACCACCATTACATGCTACCACGAAGATCGCCGTGAGTAAAGTCAGCAAAGATAGGACAATTAAGCGACGAACTTGTTTCATACCACCTCCTTTGTTAGTTGTTAGTTAGCATTCCTGCTTGCATCAGAAATTCCCTAGCCACATCAGCCGGTTCCCGCTGCTTACCACTCACCTCATAGTTGAGGCGCTGCATGACTTCATCCGTCAACAGAGGGGCGAGCGCATTGAGGGCGTCGCGAATACCCGGATATTTCTCCAGCGTCTCCTGACGCACCACCGGGGCCACTTGATAGATCGGGAACAACTTTTTATCATCTTCTAGCACAACCAGATTAAAAGCACTAATTTCTCCATCCGTCCCAAAAGCCACCACCACATTTCCTTCACCATTCATTAGTCCTTTATATCGCAAACCAGAGTCGATCGGCTTAAATTCCTTCAATTCAAAATCACCATATACTCGCTTTAGCCCGGGCAAAGCATCTTCTCGCGTCTTGAAAGCTGGTGGTCCGAGGAGTATCAATTTATCTGCCTTAGCAACCATATTTGAGATATTTTTAATGCCCAATTTTTCCGCATCTTTCTTAGTCATCGCCAAAGCCGTCGTATTATTCATCGGTGCCGGTTCCAGCCAAACCAAGTTATATTTTTCCTTGTAGGCTTTAGCAACCTTATCGAACACCTGCTTCGCGTCGCTACTCGGAGGCCGTTTGAGTACAGCTACCAATGCTGTTCCCGTGTACTCTGGATACAAATCTATTTCTCCACTCTTCAAACCAACTTGTAATACTGGCGTACTACCTAAATTCAGCTTCCGTTCCACCTTGAATCCCTGTTCTTCTAGTATTATAGCATACATTTGACCCAAAATAAACTGTTCTGTGAAATCTTTGGAACCCACTTTAATAGTCAGGTCAGCATTACTCTTACCATCACCATGACAGGCTACTACTATAACAGCCGTGAGTAAAGCCAGTAAAGACAGGGTCATTAAGCGACGAAACTGTTTCATATAACCTCCTTAGCTGCGCCTTCTACAGGGCCACTCCCTGAGGCAGAACCTGCTGGCGATCTCCTCTTGTAGTCAATTGGGTAAACAACCTGCTCTATTATATATATAGCTTATAGTCAAAATCTGTGCAGAAATTCCCTAGCCACCTCAGCCGGTTCCCCCTGCTGACCGCGTACCTCATATAGCAAGCCGTGCAGGAGTTGTGCAACTGGCTTTTGTTGAAATCATTACCATGCAATGGCTTCAGCGGCGATCCCCCAGAATGTTTACATAAATGATTTAGACTAGCTATAGTTTGTTGTATGACTTCATTTGTCAACAGAGAGGCGACAGCGTCTCCTGCATCGCGAATACCCGGATATTTCTCCAGCGTCTCCTGACGCACCACCAGGGCAACTTTATAGATAGGGAACAACTTTTTATCATCTTCTAGCACACACCACATCTGCTTCATTATTCATTTGAACGAAAGCTTAATAAGGACCAAGAAATCGTTCTCCATTAAAGTGAATCATGTGAGTCGGTTCCTCTGCTACCCATACTTCTGTTTCCCAAGAGATTTGATGGATATATTTTGCCATGTCACTACGAGTCAGGAAAGTCATCACGAATACAAGGCCAGCAGTTGAATCTTTAAATACTGCTTCCAGTTCATTTCGGCGCTTTGCATCTACAGGACCATGACTTGTTACCGCTTCAATTAAAACCAACCAATTACGTTTTAGATAATGAACCACAACATCCGGCATTTTCCCGTAAGTATTAAGGTTAACTCCTATATTTTCAAGGTATTCTTGATTACATAGTTGCCACTTATTATCGGCATCACCTATATATATCACCTTTCCGCCCGGAGTGAACAGCTCACAAAAATCTTCAATAATAAGCTTTATCAGTTTGTTTTGTCCGCCAGGATACAAAGATATTGTTTTCCCTGAAGCCAGCGTGACAGGAATTCGTTTCATTTCCCGCTCACGCGCATACCTTTTTTTCGGTGTCTCTATAGATGACAAATATGTTTTTAAATTTGGCATCCATTCTTCTGTGCCATAAATACGCAGCAACTTCAGGATACTTTCGTCAACACTATAAACTGTGTCCGGACTATTAGTTGGTCTTGTTGGCTTATCTGGGTTGATCTTAATAATACCAGCATCTAAAAACTGGTGTACGGTGTGGCGACGAATTGTTTCGCGAGTGTTAGGTGCATATTCTCTGCCATAATTTTGTTTTATGAATTGCATAATAGGCGTAATTCCCATGAGCGGATTACTTGCTTGAGACCAAAGACTATCTGACTTGAGAGCGAGGAGGGCAAGTAATGTCAGAGCCGATCTATCGTTTTGCTGTCGCTCCGGCAAACCAAGCGCTTTCAGGATAGATTTTGTCTCTTCTATTTTCTGTACTGTTTTGTCAGATATCTGCTGCCCAGACATGAAACTCTAATACTCCTTCATGAAGTCAAAAGATAGCTGTATTGGTTCTTGGGATGCTGCTATGGGTGTTGGCTTACCCTCTAAATATTGTTTAACAGAATCAGCGATCGCTTTTGCCAACAAAGGCGGCACGGCATTGCCAATTTGATAGCACTGACTGTCAAAATTACCACAAAACTCAAACCAGTCGGGAAAACTTTGCAGGCGTGCTCCCTCCCTGACAGTTAACCGTCGCCTCCTGCCATCGGGCAAGCGAATGCGGAGCATATCTCCCGTAGCGGCGGCGAGGTTGCGACAGGTGACGGTTCTGGCGGGAGCATCCAAGTGCAAGTCTCTGGGGGTGACGCATTTGGAGGCGTGCTCGTATTTTTGGATATATTTATCCATGCTAGGGGTGAGAAATTTGGCATCAGGGGGTGCAGTAAATGCTAGATCTCCGAGGGCTTCCCCGACGGTGTAGGTCGAGTGAAAATGAGTTTTTGGTGGCCATTGCCAACCGCCTTTATGGGCAATGCAAAACAGCCGCTCTCGCCGCTGGGGTACACCGTAATGAGCGGCTTTGAGTATTTGCCATTCTACATGATAACCGATATTTTTTAAGGCCGCGACAATTTCGGCAAAATATGTTTTATTTTTATACAGCATTCCCCGGACATTTTCAAAGATGGCGATCGGGGGTTGATAGCGTTCTACGGCACTGATAAAAATGGGGAAACCGTCGCGGCTGTCTTTGAGTCCCCGCTGGTGGCCGCTGACGCTAAAAGGTTGGCAAGGGGGTCCGCCGATAATAGCGGCGGCTTCTGTTTCTAAATCCGAGTTTGGTGATAGAGTGACTTGGTAGCAACTTCCCTGTAAGTTGTGACGGTATGTGGCGCTGGCATCCGGCAGCATTTCATAACCGACAGTTCTCAACCCAGCGGCTTCAAAACCAAGTGCCATACCGCCGCATCCAGCAAATAAATCTATAGTTAAAGGTGCCAATTTTGGCGGTGGATTGGGGGGCAGTTCTGCGGCTAATAATTCCTGGTAGGTTAGTTTGTTGGCCTCGTTAGTGGTTGTCATCGATACCCGGGACGAATGTTCTCAGGTTTACTGCAATTCGATTATTTGTTATCTTTTATTTGTTATTTTTTATTTTTCATTGAGTAAACTAAGCTGTCGCGCATTTAAGGACAAAAATTGCTTACCTTCTCTATTATATAGCTTATAGTCAACAATCGCCAACCATTGTCTCACGCCTTAAACTGCTTAAATTAAAAATCACTAGAGTCCTACTTTAGACAGAGGCAGACCCTAGTCATTGACTCTGACTGCTATAGCCCAATGCTGACCCTGGGTTTGGCGAAGTCGTAGAGATTCAGCAAACCACCAATGCTGTATCCATAGTAAGTAGAAGAATGGAACTCACCCTGTCCAATGGTCAGCCATTTATTCAGTTCCGTTCGCGTAGCGTGCGCGCAGCGCATTCGCAGCCACGCCTCATTAGTAGCAGCGGTAGCAGGATCTCCAACAGCCCACCCACTCCCATCCATCAAGGCCAGACCAGAAACTCGTTGCATGAACATATGGTTCTCAGTACCGCCCTCGTCCCATTCCAGAACGCGCGGGAGATCCAGCATGCTGCGGTAGGAGGCTTTGACTTCCGGGGGCATAATATCCCGGAAGTCAAAGAAGATGCGAATGTCGAAAATACTGCGGAAGTGGTATAAATCCCTTTTGTCTCGCTCTAAACTAAGGAGAATATCCCAAATCTGCTCCCGATATCGTATTGCTCTGGTAAGCTCAGGCGTGAGAGAATGACTGGCAGTAGATACTTGTGGGGGTCGCCCCAACCCTAAAGGGTCGGGCTACAGTTACAACGCCCCACGCGGAGCGTGCAGGGGCTTTCCAGGGGTAACTTTTTGCTTACCTGGTAAAGGCGCGATCGCGTCGGACGAGGCAATCAAGTTGAGGAGGACTATTATGACCATAATTTTGACTTTCATCGCCGTATTTTGCTGTACTTCTTTATATTATGAAGGATAAAAATGGTAAAGTATACTTGGTAGGGGCTGGAGTCGGAGATGTTGGCTATCTTACCATGAGGGCCCATCAACTACTTACCCAAGCCGAAGTTTTAGTTTATGATGCTCTCGTGGATAGCCAGTTGTTGCAGTTAGTCCCCAATAATTGTCTGCAACTGTATGTGGGGAAACGGGGCGGTCAACCCAGTACCCCCCAAGGGGAAATTAATCGGTTGCTGGTAGCATACTGTCAGCAAGGCAAGCAGGTAGTGCGGCTGAAAACTGGCGATCCCTTTATTTTTGGTCGCAGTCGGGCGGAAATTGAGAGCTTAATTGCTGCTGGCTGTGCTTTTGAGGTGATTCCCGGTATTTCTGCCGCTACCGCCGCACCTCTTTGGGCCCTCATTCCCCTCACCGATCGGGACTTGAGTCGCTGTTTTGCTGTGGTGACTGGTCACAATCCCGCTATACTAGATTGGCATACCTTAGCCCAGATTGATACCTTAGTAATTTTAATGGGAGGCTCTCGCCTAGAGGAAATTGTGCTACATTTGCAGGCAAATGGCCGATCGCCATCAACCCCGATCGCGATTATTCGCTCTTGCGGCAGCCCGCAGCAGCTTCTTTGGACAGCACAGCTAGAGAATATTGTCAAGTTAACGGCGGGAGAATCACTCTCGCCAACGGCGATCGTAATTGGAGAAGTGGTAAAACTGCGAGAATATTGGCTTCATCAGAAAACTATGCATGCACCATTAACAGGTAAAACGATCTTAGTGACCCGTTCTGCGGGACAGTCTAGTCAATTTCGGCAACTGTTGCAACAGGAGGGGGCACGGGTAATAGAAATGCCGGCTTTGGAAATGGGACCGCCATCCAGTTGGGAAGAACTGGATAATGCTATATTACATTTATCGGACTTCAGTTGGTTAATTCTCACTTCCGCTAACGGGGTAGATTACTTTTTTGAGAGACTGCAAGTACAAGGAAAAGATAGTCGGGCCTTGGCAGGGGTAAAAATAGCAGTAGTCGGGAAAAAAACAGCCGCGAGTTTGCAGCAACGAGGTTTACAACCAGACTTTATCCCCCCCGAGTTTGTAGCAGATGCTTTGGTAGCACATTTCCCCGAGAAATTAGAAGGTACAAAAGTTCTCTTTCCCCGGGTAGAAAGCGGCGGGCGTCAAGTATTGGTCCAGGAATTAACTGCCAAAGGTGCAGAAGTGGTGGAGGTTCCTGCTTACGAGTCCCGCTGTCCCGAGAAAATATCCCCTTCAGCGTTAGACGCCCTGCAACGACAAGCAGTAGATGCGATCGCCTTTGCCAGTTCCAAAACTGTGAAGAATTTCTGTAAGTTAATAGCAGCAGCAGATGGGATATACTTAGATAAAGTTTGTATTGCCTCCATCGGTCCCCAAACATCCCAAACCTGCCGTCAACTCTTGGGGCGAGTGGATGCAGAAGCACTCGAGTATACTTTGGAGGGGCTCAAAGAGGCGATCGGGCAATGGGCGATGGGCCAGGGTCATGTGTAGGACGGGGCAGGCGATCCGCCCGCCCTACGTAACGAATAATGGAGGGATTATAGATGGAAAGATTGCGCAGTTGGAAACTAAGGTATTGGATAGGTGCTGGATATGTCGTCCCGATTTTGCTAGCGGTTTCATCGGCAATTATAGTATTCTGGAATGTAGAGATGGCGAGAATAGAAGACGAAAAATTGCGGAACTCTAGGATAATTTGGGTAGCAACTTATCAGCAGGACCCGCAGGTGCCGTCCGAATATCAGGGACTATTGCCAACGGATTCTGATTGGCAGCGATTTAAGAAGTCAGCATTGCCGTCCGATTTTTCCGGAACGGTGGATGATAATTGATAAATTATGACACCACTAGAGTTAAGAGAAAAAGGCTATCATATCTTAGTTAGCTATTTAGGACAGGTGGATGCAATTCACTTTTTACAACAGATGGGATGGGGGCATGGTGACTATACCCAAGAAAGAGGCGAAATTTTGGCTTCTGTAACGCGGGAGTAGTTTTGGCAGGATTTGCAGAGGATTAGAGATAGTAAATAATTGTTAATTGACGTGAAATGTTTTTCTAGCAGGAGGGTATGATAATGAGTAAGCATAAATTAGCGAGCGACAATATTCAAGTGCCAGAAGGTTATAAAAAAACTGAGGTTGGGATAATTACTGAAGATTGGGAAACTTGTATGCTTGGCGATGCAGTTGAGTTTCTGGATGGAAAGCGAAAGCCTATTAAAGAAAGTGAACGGGCAAAAATACGTGGCATTTATCCCTATTATGGAGCTTCAGGTATAGTCGATTATTTTAACGACTACTTATTCGATGAAGACCTTATTTTACTCGGCGAAGATGGAGAGAATATTCTTAGTCGTAGCACACGACTCGCTTTTCGTGTAAGTGGAAAAATATGGGTCAATAACCATGCTCATGTGCTCAATCCTAAACCAGATTTTAATATTGATTTTTTAGCAGAGTATCTAGAAAGTCTAGATTACTCGCTTCATAACTCGGGTACTGCACAACCAAAGTTAAATCAGCAGACGTGCCGGCGTATCACTGTAATATGCCCACCATTAAAAGAACAACGCGCGATCGCCCAAACGCTATCGGACGTGGATGGCCTGATAGCAGCACTGGATCAGGCGATCGCCAAAAAGCGCAACATCAAAACCGCCACCATGCAGGAACTCCTCACCGGCAAGAAACGCCTGCCGGGGTTTGACGGTGAGTGGGAGGTAAAAACTGTCGAAGATATAGCAGATTGTCTAGATAATATTCGAGTTCCGCTAAATGAATCACAACGTAACAGAATGAAAGGTAATATTCCATATTGCGGTGCCAATGGAATATTGGATTATGTTAATGACTTTATAGTTGATGATGATATTATATTAATGGCAGAGGATGGGGGATATTTCGATGAATTTGATACTCGCCCAATTGCGTATCGAATGTTTGGGAAATGTTGGGTAAATAATCATGCCCATATTCTGAAAGCCAAAGATAATGTCAGTCAAGGCTTTCTTTTTTATTCGTTAGAGCACAAGGATATCCGCAAATTTATTGCCAGTGGAACAAGAACAAAATTAAACAAATCAGAAATGGAAAAAATTCAGATAGAAATATCTTATAATTTTATGGAGCAACAAGCGATCGCATCTATACTGTCGGACATGGATGCGGAAATAGCGGCCTTAGAAAAGCGCCGCGCCAAAACCCAAGCCATCATCCTTAACACCGCAAATCGCCATCTAAAAACAACCAGGATCAAATACCATGACGTCGGACAAAGCGAATTCGCTACTCAAAAACGAGTTATCCAACTCTTTGAACAGCAACTCGGTTACTCATATCTGGGATACTGGCATAACAACCGCAACATTGAAACAGATAAAAATATAGAACTAACAACTAACAACTAACAACGGGTGTGGTCAAAACCCGTTGGTAAGAGGATCCCCCCCAGCCCCCCTTAGGTTCCCAGAGGTCGCCGGTGGGAACGAGGGGGGCTGGGGGGATCGCCCGCTACCGACCAGAGTCGAAAATTGCTCTACTAATTCAACTACAAATGAGAGCCGCACCCATCACTTGACGGGACAAAATGTCGATACAAGCATGTAGACGATATTATCTTATGCTTGTCAAGTGATACAGCCGGGCGGTACGATCGCGCAGGACCGGTAGCCTGTCTGTGCGCGCGAAGCCGACTCCGGGCTTTTTCCCTTTTAGGCGTTAGCTGAAAAGGCAGCGGCCTGCGCTCACTTAACGATAGAGATATTTTATCCTGGAATGAGGAAGTCATTCCAGGGAATGAGGAAGTTATTCCCTGGAGTAACTTCCTCATTCCCAAGAAAATGAGTTATTCCAGGGCGGAAAAAGGTTTTGCTTTGACTTGAAACAATATTACCAAAAGGTAGATGAGTAACTCCTTGGCCGGAGTAAGCACCACCTTGGCCGGAGTAAGCACCACCTTGGCCGGAGTAAGCACCACCTTGGCCGGAGCGCTCGCCTTCTTGGCCGGAGTAAGCACTTCCTTGGCCGGAGTAAAATCGGGGGTGTGGTCAAAACCCGTTGGTAAGAATATCCCCTCCCAGCCCCCTTCTCGCTTGGACAATTACGAACTTTTTGTCGCCAACTGAAGTACAATACAGCAAAAAGCTTTTTGGTCAAGTAGCAACAGCGAGTCGCCCTGGATAAAAATCGGCATTTACCGTTCCGGAAAAATCGGATCGACTTAATCCTGTCAAACAGGTGCAGCACGCTATATCCTGGATACTAAATACAAGAGTTGCGATCGAGTGGCGATCGGGGCGCATCCCGGAGCACGGATCGCGCGCCTTAGCGAGTGCGGAGAGGAGAGCACTTCCACCAAATGGTCAGCTATGCAAAAGCAACAAAATGTTACGAATAAAATATTGTCTGTTTACTCTCGTTTCCAAGGTAACTGATTTCAAAGCTATCCAATAACATGAAACGCATTATTGGTCTTACGGGCGGGATTAGCACTGGCAAAACTACTGTTTCTAATTATCTGGCA
>JACOMV010000076.1:0-4323 GCA_014324065.1 Hormoscilla sp. SP12CHS1
CCATGAATACCAAAGTTGCTGGCTTATGAGACCAGCCAGGCTTTCACTGGTTACAGTTTATACCTGAACGAATCGCACAACTGGATCGAATACAATCAATTTTACTTGATACTCTTGGATAACCATTTGCACAAAACGACGCGCAAAGAAGGGATTGTAAATTTCAATAGAAATAGCTAAACACAAGACTATCTCTGGATCTTCAGCTTTGAGGGCCAAGCGATAGTTAAGGAACTGTCCCAGCACTGTGTGGAATTCTGAGATTCTGGAAGGATTAAGAAAACTTTTTATTTCAACGGCAATTTTTTATTCGTTTTTCTCTGCTGCCAGGAGTATTTCTGCACCCAAATCGATGTAAAATTCAACTATGGCTGCGCCACGCTACGCGATCAGCAAAATTAATGTAAAGAGGATCGTTGGTGATGCTCCATCCTTCTTTCCCCAAGGCTAATTTTACTGTTTCATGAAAAGTATCCTTTGCTGCCACGGTTTGTCTATACCTTATTTTTGGGAATTACACTGATATCAACCAACTTTGAGGAAATGTCCACAACGATTAATCTGAAATAACCTAATTGTCTAGCTTGGGTTGGAGGGGCGATACTGCTGCCCAGTTACGGTGCGATCGCCCTCCATTTCTAGGCGCTTTCGCGCCTCGAAAGCACTAAACTGCTTACTACGAACCCCAGAAGCACTAAACTGCTTACTACGAACTCGGATCGTATTTATCCGCTGACATCACCCGCCATTGCTGATTACCCTCTAGTTCCAGGACTAGCTGATGATACTTTAACAAGCTAGCACGGTGACCGACACTAATATATGTTGTGGCCGACTCTTGCAGCGGCTGGTATAGTGAGGCTTCGTTTTGCAAATCCAGAGCACTAGTCGCTTCATCCAAAATAGCATAGGGGGCCTTGGTCAGCAGCAATCGTGCGAAGGCCAGGCGCTGTTGTTCCCCCAAGGAAAGTACGTCATCCCAGTCTAACTCAGTATCAAATCCTCCCAATCTTTCTGCTAAGTCTGCCAAGTTCACTCGTTCTAACACTGCTTGTAGTTTCGCGTCCGTGACATGGCGAATGCGCTGCGCGCACGCTACGCGATCGGTTTGAGGGTAAAGCAGTTGGTCCCGCAGGGTACCTAAGATCATGTAAGGGCGCTGGGGCAAAAATAGGATTTCATCTAAGGGGGGTCGCACTAACCGTCCCGTCCCACTGTTCCATAAACCCGCGATCCCCCGCAGCAAGGAACTCTTACCGACACCACTGTGACCGACAATCAACATCCCCGTGCCCTCTGGCACCTCCACCGACAGGTCTGCAACTAGAGTCTTGTGGTTCGGCGTTTCTAGGGTTATATGTTCCAGGGACAACTGAGAATATTCTCGCAGATATATTGTCCTCTCTATCTGCTTCCGTGCTGTTTGTGCTTCCAGGGTATCTGTAAACACTGATAACCGATTTATCCCGGCAGCAAAGGCACTTATTTGTTCAAACTTATTGACTACGATCGATAGGGCCCCTAATACCTGAGAGAAGGCAAAACCTGCTTGACTTATGGCCCCAAAATCTATTTCCCCGGCAAAGTACATGGGGGCTACTACTACTGATGGTAATATGATGATAAAATATCCGTAGGCTGTGGTGAAAAAATCTAGATTTCGCTGCCAACCGATCAGGGCGTTAAAGTTGCTGATTACTTCCCTAAATCTCGATTTCAACTGCATTCCTTCCTGTTCTTCTCCCTGATAGAAGGCGATCGCCTCTGCATGATTGCGCACGTGAACTAACCCATAGCGAAAGTCTGCTTCTCTGCGCAGCTGATTGAAGTTTAGGCCGATCAGTCTGCGACCAAACAAAACCGTTACTACCGTGCCCAAGATAGAATAACCCACCAGGACTACAGTCAGGGGAATAGAAATGGACCAGAGAATGCCAGTAAAGGAAATCAGATCTATAAGCGAAATCAGAATTACCAATAAAAATCCCAGACTCGTGACCGTAAAGGATCTTATATCCTGAGATATGCGCTGGTCTGGGTTGTCAATGGTCTTAATGGCATTAATTTCATAATAGGCTCTATTTTGCAGGTATTTGTTCAGGAAACTTTTGGTCAGCCATTCTCGCCAGTATAGCCCTAGCTTGTCTCGGGTATAGCGGTAAATTACCATGATCGGTGTCCCCACTACGAACACCCCTGCATAGATAAACAAATATTTCCAAAATTCTTCTGGGTTTTTCTCCACTAGGGCGTTTTGGAATATGCGACCGACGAAGCTAATTAACACGTTCAGTCCGCTGACTGATAAGGACAGTAGCAGCAACAGCGCTAGTATACCCCGCGCACCCCATTTTTCCTCTGAAAACCAGTATGGTTTAGCGATCGCCAAAAACTTCTTCCACAATTGCCAGTCAAATTTATTCATACTTGCTTTCGGTAATTGGTTTGTAGTAAGCGCTTTAGCGCTTGCGGGGTTTGTAGTAAGCGCTAAAGCGCTTCAAAATATCCTTTGACACAGAGTTAAGATTGTACCACTCCTGTCAAGGTATATTTTCGCCGGGTCCGATAGGCAACATCAGCTGTCATGGGACTGGGTGAGGGCATATCTGGAGGGTATTCTTCTAATTATAAGTTTACAATATTCAATATAACTTAACGTCAGCCTGACCGGATGAAAAATATTTTTGCCAATCTGTTTTCGAGAGCCTCTGGGGAGACGCGCTTTAGCACGTTCCCAGGCAGAGCCGTGGGAACGAGGGGGCGTAGAATTGAGACCAAGTCACCCTCGGAAATCGCCATCATGCGCATTTCCGGGAAGATCGTAGCAACGGTACTCCAGGAAATCTCGGAAATTGCCAGACCGGGAATGACTACCGCTGACTTGGATGCCTATGCGGAAAAGCGCATCAGGGAAATGGGTGCTACCCCTAGCTTTAAAGGTTACCACGGTTTCCCGGCTTCCATCTGCGTCTGCGTGAACAATCAAGTGGTCCATGGTCTCCCTTCTCCAAAGAAGGTACTGCGTTCTGGAGACTTGTTAAAGGTAGATACGGGTGCTTGCTATCAAGGCTTTCACGGAGATTCCTGCATTACTATTGCTGTGGGTAAGGTCAAACCAGCAGCACTTAAACTGATGCGGGTGGCTCAAGAAGCTCTCTCACGAGGCATTGAACAGGTAAAAGCGGATAATCATCTGCTGGATATCGCTGGCGCGATCGAGGACTATGTCCGGGCTCATGGCTTTTCTGTGGTAGAAAATTTCACAGGTCATGGTGTGGGTCGCAATCTCCATGAAGAACCGGCTGTATTTCATTTCCGCACCCGCGCCCTACCTAATGTTAAACTCCGACCGGGCATGACTTTGGCGATCGAACCTATTGTCAATGCTGGTTCTAAGTTTACTCGGGTTTTGCCAAACCGCTGGACTGTGGAAACTATGGATAATAAGTTGTCCGCTCAATTTGAACATACCGTGTTGGTGACGGCCCCAGGCCTGCCCTGTGAGATCTTGACCGATCGATCCTCAGTGGGGCGCATCCCGGCGTAGCTGCGCGCAGCGCATAGCACGGATCGGCGCACTGCGCAGCGGAGGGTTCCCGGAGCGTGCCAGCCGTGCGTCTCAGCGAGTGCGGAGAGGAGAGCACTGGTGAAGCCGTGACTGATGACTGGTAACTTCCGGGCAGGGGATCCGCCCGCCCTACACGCTACGCTACTAACCACTATCGATCGTGGCTTTTTTTGATGATGTGGATGTGTTGGTGTTACCCGTGTATCTGCATGGGCCGATGAAAATTGGCGAGTGGGGGGCCTTCAGTCCCGAAGAAATTATTCAACGGGTAATTAATTGGATCGCCCCCTGTCCCCCCTTTAATGCTACTGGACAACCTGCTATCACTATTCCAGTTGGTTTGCACTCCAATGGTTTACCCATTGGAGTGCAGTTAGTGGGACGTCCTGCTGCGGAAACTACTATTATCTCTTTGGCAGCCCAAATTGAAGCTGCTCAACCTTGGCCAGATCGCCCAAGTTCGCAAAAGGGTTAGTAGTAAAGACTTTAGTCTTTACTTGCTTGCTCATCTAATCATATCAGATCCGTCAATCGCGACCACAGTAAAAAGGGGATATGTGCAATTACCCGGATTTGATATCAAGGGTAGGGGGGGAGTGTCGCTGCTGAAATCCCAACCTTGACGGTTCCGCCACTTAGTCCCATTAGTGCTTTCATAGAGAGCCTTCAGGGCTGCATAAGTAGTTAGACAAAAATAATTGCACATAGCCATGGGCGACATGCTCCGGATATGGAGACTAGCGCGAGAGAGTGTG
>JACOMV010000076.1:4361-17609 GCA_014324065.1 Hormoscilla sp. SP12CHS1
CCTTTCTACCCCGCTTTACGGATTGATGCCATCGCTACCGTCGGGGTAGTGCTTTCACCCCAGCACCGGGGGGAGTGGATTTTCACCACTATCACTCGTAAGTTCTCCGGGCTAATGGGGCCCGGATAGCGGTCCTCTTTCTTGGTCTATGTCAAGTTAGTTTACGCTAAACGAGTCGCACACTCAGGTCCAGAATAGCAAGGCGTAGACTGGTAATACTGGCCAAATTGCAAGTGACCCACTACCCTTATAGACTACATTATACTGTTCCTGACGATCTTGTCAAAAATCTCCGTTCGTAGTTCGTAATTGATACCACAAGGAGCTGAAGATGCCCACCCAGTAAGGGCTATAGCCTTTCCCCCCCCTAACGCTGTTTGAATTAGATGGTCCCATTAGAGCCAGTTAATGTGGCCAGGATTTGGTATCCAGCCATAACGACTTATTTCCATCGTAACCTTATCTACCCTCAATTGTTGCTAATAATCATTAACAAATAATTCAATTTTGACATCTGGTATGCCAACTCAGTAGCTAGCCACGTAGAGCCGCTTTCATGCTGATAGCATTTGCTACTAGCATGAAAGCAATATCGAAGGCAGTACCGGTCTTTCTATGTCTATCTGCCGGTTCTGACGCTGCCGAGGCACCTCTTCCATCTTTATTAAAAAGAACTACAAAAAGGTGCCCGCACCTTGAAGCCTCTCCACAGGACCCTAACCACCGGTCCTCAACCAGCTAAACATAGCCCGCAACTCCTTACCCACCTCTTCTATAAGATGTTCCGCTTCCTGACGGCGCATAGAGGTAAAACCAGGTTTTCCAGCTTGATTTTCCAGAACGAACTCCCGGGCGAACTGGCCAGATTGAATTTCCGAGAGAATCTTGCGCATTTCCGCGCGAGTTTCATCAGTAACGATGCGGGGGCCGCGAGTGTAATCACCATACTCAGCCGTATTAGAGATACTATCGCGCATCTTAGCCAATCCCCCTTCCACTACCAAATCCACAATCAGCTTCACCTCATGGAGACATTCAAAATAGGCCAACTCCGGCTGATAGCCAGCGGCCACCAGGGTTTCAAAGCCTGCCTTGATTAAAGCACTCAAGCCGCCGCAAAGGACCGCCTGTTCCCCAAACAAATCTGTTTCCGTTTCTTCGCGGAAAGTCGTTTCCAAGATGCCACCGCGAGTGCCGCCGATGCCCTTAGCATAAGCCATAGCCATATCTCGTGCTTGTCCCGTGGCATCCTGATAAACAGCAAACAGACAGGGAACCCCTTCACCCTGTTCGTAGGTGCGGCGCACCAGATGACCGGGGCCCTTCGGTGCCACCATGATTACATCCACCTCGGGTGGGGGAACCACCTGACCAAAATGAATATTAAACCCGTGGGCAAAGGCCAGGGTCTTACCTGCCGTCAGATGGGGGGAAATTTCCTTAGTATAGACTGTCTTTTGCACCTCATCGGGCAACAGGATCGTCATCAAGTCAGCTGCTGCCGCCGCCTCGTGCACTGCCAGGACTTTTAAGCCTGCTGCTTCCGCCTTGGCCTGAGATTTACTACCCGGATATAGTCCCACCATGACATCCATCCCACTGTCTTTCAGATTCAGGGCATGGGCATGTCCTTGCGAACCATAACCAATTATGGCAATTTTTTTCTTAGCTAACAAGTCCAAGTTAGCATCAGCATCATAGTACATACGAGCCATAGGCCCATCTCCTGAGATTTGACTTTCTCTTAATTTTGTGGCAGCTAATGATTGTAGCAAAATAAGGGATAACCTCAAAAGACCCAAAACCAATGACTGACAGTCAACATCTGTATGAAGGCAAAGCCAAGATCCTATATAGGACCGAGGATCCAGAGATTCTCCTGGCCTACTTTAAGGACGACGCCACCGCCTTTAACGCCCAAAAGCGGGGGACGATCTCCGGTAAAGGAGAAATCAACTGCGGCATTTCCAGCCAGCTATTTAGTCTACTAGCAGCCCAAGGCATCCAGACTCATTATCTAGACAGGCCAACCCCCAACTCAATGCGCATCCGCGCCTTGCAGATCCTGCCAGTAGAAGTAATCCTGCGCAACATAGCAGCTGGCAGCCTCTGCAAGCAGACAGGATTACCTTTGGGGATGAAGCTTGACCAGCCCCTAGTAGAATACTGCTATAAAAACGATGCTTTGGGAGACCCGTTGTTGACGCGCGATCGGCTATTATTGCTGGAACTGGCAACACCAGATCAATTAGAGGAGATCCGTCGGTTATCATTGCAGATCAATTCATACCTGTCAAAATTTTTCGCCTCGTGCGGTCTAACTCTAGTAGACTTCAAACTAGAATTTGGTCTAGATAAACAGCAGCAATTGCTGTTGGCAGATGAAATCAGCCCTGACACCTGTCGTTTGTGGGATAATAGCACCACAGACCCGAACCAGCGAGTAATGGATAAAGACCGGTTCCGCCAGGATTTGCCAAATGTAGAGGCAGCATATCAGCAGGTTCTCCAAAGAGTTTTGGCTACCACACGCTGCGCTGCCCCGCTCGATTTTTCCGACACGGTGGGAGATGCTGGAGTAAAGTGAGGCAGTAAAATGCTTGAGTCGTCAGACTATCAAATGCGGTGTGGGTATAAACGTGAAAACAATGCGCTTTTCTCCCTTATTATTAGCAATAGTTACTGCCTCAGCTACAGTAGGGTACGGTGGCGTAAACTCCGACGCCTGGGGACAAACCCCCGAGCAGGATTTAACTGTCAAGGTTCGTAGTAAGCCTCGTTCCCAGGCAGAGCCGTGGGAACGTGCTTACTACCTTGAGGCCAAAGCATTGTTGTCGTTCTCAGGCGGGAAAGTGGGGCAAAGACCTGCTGATTTTTCTAGAACGGTAGGACAAGCAGAACCGCGAGTCCTAGTGGCAGAATTAGCAGTACGGGGGGTACAAGGGGAACTGGAAGATGAAGTATACCAGGTAATTAGCACTCGACCGGGACGGACCACCACCCGCAGCCAGCTGCAAGCAGATATTAACGCCATCTTCGCTACAGGATTTTTTGCCAACGTGCAAGCAATACCGACAGATACCCCCTTGGGAGTGCGGGTGACTTTTGTAGTACAACCTAACCCCGTGCTCAGACAAGTGCGAGTGGCAGCAAATCAAGGTGAAGTGCCGTCGGTGCTGGGACCAGAGGTAGTTGAGGAGATTTTTAGCTCTCAATACGGTTCGATATTGAATCTGGGACAGCTACAGGAAGGGATCGAAAGCTTAAACCAAAGATATCAAGACCAGGGTTATGTCTTAGCTCAGGTAATTGGCTCTCCCCAGGTGGCAGCTGATGGTACGGTCACTCTGATCGTAACGGAAGGGGTGATAGAGGATATTCAAATCAGTTTCCTGAACCGAGATGGAGAAGCTACTGATGAAGAGGGCCAACCGATCGCGGGCAAGACGCGGGAATTTATTATCACCCGGGAGTTGCAACTAGAGCCGGGAAAACTGTTTAATAGCGATCGGGTGGAGGCGGATTTACAGCGGGTGTTTGGTTTAGGGATTTTTGAAGATGTGTTTATCGAATTAAATCCCGGAGTTGACCCCTCCAAGGTGGTGGTGGTGCTGAACGTGCAGGAGGGGAATGCAGGATCGATCGCGGCAGGTGCGGGGCTTAGTTCTGCTAGCGGGTTGTTTGGTTCGGTCAGCTATCAGGAGAACAACCTGGGGGGCAATAACCAGACCCTGCGGGCCGAGACCCAGGTAGGCACCCGGGAGTTGCTGTTCGACCTCAGCTTTACAGACCCCTGGATCGCAGGAGACCCACAGCGTACCTCTTATACGGCAAATTTGTTCCGACGCCAGTCCATTTCCCTGGTTTTTGATGGAGAGAAAAATGAGATCGAACTGGATAATGGCGATCGCCCCCGGGTGCTGCGGTTAGGAGGGGGAATAAGCATAACCCGTCCCCTGGGCCCCGATCCCCTGAACTCTGAGTGGCGCGGCTCCTTAGGGTTGCAGTATCAACGGGTTTCCATTCGCGATCGGGACGGCGATCTAGAGCCCGAAAGCGAAGACGGGGAACTCTTATCCTTCAGCGACGATGGCAAGGATGACCTGGTGCTGCTGCAATTGGGGGTGGTGCGCGATCGGCGCAATGACAATATTCAGCCCACTAGCGGTTCTCTGACCAGATTGAGCATGGAACAGTCGGTCCCGATCGGCTTGGGCAATATTTTTCTTAATCGCCTCCGGGCTAGCCATAGCTACTACATCCCCGTTAAGATTACCAACTTCACTGAAGGACCCCAAGCTCTAGCTTTTAATTTCCAAGCTGGAGCTGCGATCGGGGATTTACCCCCCTACGAAGCCTTTGTTCTGGGGGGTAGTAATTCCGTGCGGGGCTTTGCAGAAGGGGATTTGGGCAGCGGTCGCTATTTTATCCAAGGCACAGCCGAATATCGCTTCCCCATCTTCTCCGTCGTCGATGGGGCCCTATTCTTGGATGTGGGCAGCAACCTGGACTCTGGCGGTAACGTTCCGGGGGAACCATCAGAGATTCGAGACCTGCCGGGTATTGGCGCTGGTATCGGTTTCGGAGTGCGCGTTCAATCTCCTTTAGGACCAATTCGGGTAGACTTTGGCTTCAGTACCGACGGAGAGAGCCGCCTCCACTTTGGCATCGGAGAAAGATTCTGACAATGGTGAATTGAGAATGGTGAATTGAGAATGGCGAAGGGTGGTAGCTTGACTCCCGAGCAAGTTTACTCGGTTCTGGAGGAAACCGCCGTTGATATGGGGACTCCGGGGTACGATCGTGATAGTGGGTTTGGTTTGATTGATGCGAATGCAGCAGTTGGGCGTGTAATCACTCATGTAGTCTATATTGGGACTGGCAATGTAAACGAGATTACAGGTAGTAATGGCAGGGAAGCATTAACGGGAACTCCAGGGCCCGATCGCATAACAGGGGGAATCGTGTCGTGTCCAGAGACGCCCACCCTGGGGGTGGGCGCTCTCGGACACGATCTGGACATGCTTACTGGTGGCGGAGGTAGTGATGAATTCATGTACCATCGGTTACGGGATAGAGGCGATATAATCACAGGTGAAGATTTTATCAATCTTTTGCTGATGGTTGCGGGGTCGATGCTGTGGCTATGAATGAGTAGGCCTCACTACAAACCTCAGAAAAATCGGCAGATTTTTTGTTGCACATTTGGGGAATGATGGAAAAATGTGGCGTGGGACTGCATACTGGCGTCCTCACTAAGGTCAGGGTGCTACCAGCAGCAGTAGGAGAGGGGCGCTATTTTGTGCGGGTTGACCTGCCTGGAGCACCGGTAATACCTGTCCGGGTAGAGGCAGTAGTTTCCACAAGCCTGTCTACTGAACTGGGATGGAAAGATGCGCGCGTGCGGACAGTAGAACATCTCTTAGCAGCACTGGTAGCCCTGGCCGTGCATGATGCCCGGATTGAGATTGACGGTCCAGAACTGCCCCTACTGGATGGTTCCGCAGCTGAATGGGTAGAGGCGCTTGGCGCGTTCCCAGGCCGATGCGCGAGGGGTAGTGCGAGTAGCGCGACACCCCGACGGCATCGCAGAGCCAGGGAACGAGTAGGTTCCCTGGCAGAACCCTGGGCAGTCCAACGATTCTTGTCCGAGAGCGCCCACCCCATGTCGAAGCGATGTGCGATGCGCAGTGCGATTAGCGCGCGGCAGAGCACATCAAGAGTAGGCGAACGACAGGGTGGGCGTCTCTGGACACGAAAGGCCCCCATTACCAAAATCACAGAATCAGTTTGGGTGCAGCGGGGTGACGCCTTTGTCTGTGCCATGCCAGCTAGCAAAACTCGTTTCACCTATGGAATTGACTTCTCACTGCCAGCCATTGGCAATCAGTGGCACAGCTGGGAACCAGTTTCAGAGGACTTTGCTACCGAAATTGCACCGGCGAGGACTTTTGTTTTGGCAGATCAAATCCAGCAACTGCGCGAGCAAGGCTTAATCAAAGGTGGTACTCTTGATAATGCCTTAGTTTGTGGTGCCGACGGGTGGCTGAATCCGCCCTTGCGATTTGCCAATGAACCAGTGCGTCATAAACTTTTAGACTTAGTAGGGGATATGGGTTTGCTGGGAACAATTCCGGTGGCTCATTACCTGGCCTACAAAGCCAGCCATCAGCTGCATGTCCAACTTGCCCAAAAAATTTGTGCGAGTACGATGTCTCCCGGGTAGTGCGACTAGCGCTCCCGGGTAGTGCGACTAGCGCTCCCGGGAGACATCTCCCGACTGCCCGACTTGTGCATCGTAGGGCGGGCGAATCGCCTGCCACTTCAGAAAAATCGGAACATCGCCAATCAAAATTTACTTATGTCCACTTTAACCGAAGTTAATACGTCCGATTTTTCCGGAACGGTATCTGTCAATAATCAGTCACCAGAGGATCCTGATGGGAAGGAAAAAACGGTCATCACCCTCGAAGAGATTACCAAACTCCTGCCCCACCGCTATCCTTTTTTGCTGGTAGACCGGATTATTGAATATGTACCGGGCCAAAAGGCTGTAGGGATTAAAAATGTTACCTGTAATGAACCCCATTTCCAGGGACATTTCCCAGAACGTCCAATCATGCCGGGAGTTCTGATTGTCGAAGCAATGGCCCAAGTAGGAGGCGTCTTACTGACTCAGCTTCCAGATTGTCCTGGAGGACTATCTATGTTAACTGGTATAGATAAAGCTAAGTTCCGGCGTCCGGTGGTGCCTGGGCACCAATTAGTGATAACGGCTCAATTGCTGGGTGTCAAGCGCCGTCGTTTCGGCAAAATGCAATGTCTGGCCCAAGTAGATGGTCAACGGGTGGCAGAAGGTGAATTGATGTTTTCGATCACGTAAGAGCGGTAGCCTGTCGGTGCGCTGCGAGAATCGTGGATTGAAAAATAGATCGTGCATTGTTTTATTGTATAGTTAACTCTGATTAGCAATTAGCAATTGGAATATGAGCACACTGATTCATCCAACTGCTGCGATCCATCCTGGTGCTAAACTGCAGGCCAACGTGCAGATCGGTCCGTATGCTATGATTGGAGAACATGCTGTAATTGGAGCTGGAACGACGATCGGGGCCCATGTAACGATCGATGGTTGGACGGAAATTGGAGAAGATAACAAAATATTTCCGGGGGCGGCTATTGGTTTAGAACCCCAAGACCTGAAATATGATGGGTCTCTCAGCTTGGTGAAAATTGGAGATCGCAACCGCATCCGCGAATACGTGACGATTAACCGGGCAACTCGGGCTGGGGAAATGACGCTAATTGGTAATGGCAATTTGCTGATGGCTTACGTCCACGTGGCCCATAATTGCGTGATCGCCGATGAGGTGGTGATTGCTAATTCTGTAGCCTTGGCAGGTCAGGTGACAATTGAGTCCAGGGCGGTGATTGGTGGCATGTTGGGGATTCATCAATTCGTGCATATTGGCAGGATGGCAATGGTGGGGGGGATGAGTCGGCTCGATCGGGATGTGCCACCCTATATGCTAGTGGAGGGGAATCCTTCCCGGGTGCGATCGCTGAATCTGGTGGGACTGAAACGGGCATGCGTGACTGCGGAAGAGTTGGGCCTGCTGAAAAAAGCCTGGAGAATTCTCTATCATTCTGGTCTCACTTTTCGTCAAGCCCTAGAACAGCTAGAATTGCTACCAGATAGCGAACAATTACAACACCTGCACCAGTTCATGCGATCGTCTATTACTGAAGGCCGTCGCGGTCCCATTCCCGGAAAAAGATAAGGACTAAAGTTCTGACTACAAACATGAGGATATTTATCAGTACAGGAGAGATGTCCGGGGATCTGCAAGGGGCGCTGTTGATAGAGGCGCTGAAACTCGCTGTGGCAGCAGAGTACAAAGTGGAGATTATCGGGCTGGGGGGCGATCGCATGGCCTCTGCGGGTGCCCAGCTGTTAGGTGACACGACGGCCATTTGTTCTGTGGGCATTTGGGAATCTCTGCCCTATGTTTTGCCAACGTTTCTGCTGCAGCAGAAAGCTAAGCAATACCTGCGCCAAAATCCTCCCGATCTAGTGGTGTTGCTTGACTATCCTGGGCCTAATCTCATTATTGGTGCTTTCTGTCGTCGCTATCTGCCCCAAGTACCCATAGTTTACTACATTGCGCCTCAGACTTGGGTATGGTCTGCACACGGCTACCGGGAAACTGCGCAAATTGTTAAAATTACCGACTTACTATTAGCTGTTTTCCCAGAAGAAGGGCGTTATTTTGCCGAACATGGGACCAAGGTGACTTGGGTGGGTCATCCTTTAATAGATAGAATGGAAACATTTCCGTCTCGCAGTCAGGCCCGGACTGCTTTGGGAATTGACCCTGGAAAAAAGGCGATCGCCCTCATTCCTGCTTCCCGCCGCCAAGAGTTAAAATATTTGATGCCCGTGATGTTTGGTGCTGCGAAAATGATTCAATCCCAACTGACGGATGTTCAGTTTTGGATTCCTCTGTCTAGAGAAGAATTTAGAGAACCCATTCAACGAGCGATCGGCCATTACGGTCTTCAGGCTACGATTAGCAGTCAGACTGAAGAAGTATTGGCAGCAGCTGACTTGGCAATTACGAAGTCCGGTACTGTTAACTTAGAAATTGCTCTCTTGGATGTCCCCCAGGTAGTTATTTACCGCGTTAGTCCGATAACAGCTTTTATTGCTCGCAAATTGCTAAAATTTTCCATTCCTTTTATGTCCCCGCCTAACTTGGTGGATATGAAGCAAATTGTGCCAGAATTTCTCCAAGAGGAAGCTACTCCAGAGGCGATCGTTTCGGCAGGAATGGACTTGCTAGCTAACCCAGTCCGACAGCAAATGCTAGCAGACTATCAGCAAATGCGCCAGTCTTTGGGAGAACCGGGAGTGGCCGATCGGACGGCGAGCGCCATCCTCGGACTGCTGTGATAATTTGCCATCTCTAAGTAGGTGTGCATTGATAAACTGCTGAATGTAAAGTTTTGTAAAGTGGGAGTGAAAATGAATCTATCCCGGGAGCATCTCACTTTTGCATTTTTATTTGCGAATGGCAAATAGCTAATTGCGAATGCCGAAAATGGAGCAATTCTGATTTTTCCTCAGTATTTTCTCTTCTCAATTTTCAATTTTCAATTTTCAATTTTCAATTGCTCGAGAAGCAAAAGTGAGATGCACATCCCTCTCCCAGAAAGAGGTTCAGCTATGTTTACATTCCAACTTCACAAACTGCAAACTGGTACGTACATTTACCGTTCCGGAAAAATCGGAAACTGATAACTAGCACCTATTGGGCCTGGTACGTGCTTATTATCTCTTATGCGATCGCCTTTAGAAGAGTTCTCCATCATTTGACAAATTTTTCATCGGATAAAACCGTTTCGTTTCTGAAGAATATTGCCACGCCACCCCCTTTGGATCTAGGTTGCAACTCCATTCATCAAAATTGGCATTTAGTTTTCTCTTGCTGACCGTGCTGGAATGAACCTGCAACCGCTTTGCTAACTGAGATTGATTCAGGGGTAACTTGGCAATTTCCTGATTTTTATCCCGGATCTCTTCACCAGAATCTTTGGGCCGATCTATGTTAACAGATACAGCAGGATTGTCCTTTAACTGCCGTCGAATTTCTGTTGATTTGGGCAGTGGTTTTTCTAAAAGTTCTTGGGCGACCACGTTAACATCGATCACGCTGGCCGCTCTCGCCGTGGTAAATAAATATAAGATCCCTCCCTGTTGATTCACCTCTAATTCTGCCGCAAATTCTTGGGCACTCCGTTCCAGATAAGTCGCTGCTGCTTGGGCAGAAATATTGGCTTTCATTGCTAAATCTAACGCTGTGATATAACCATTATTTTCCTGGATTAACTGATAAAATAATTCTTTTAAGTACGATTGTTGGCTTTGCTTTCTTTGCTGGTAAAAAGTCCATATTGTCCAGGCTCCGATCGCCATTACTCCCAACTCGATCGTTCGCCATACTGTCGCGATCGTCTCTAAGACCATTACTATCAATATCAGCATTACTAGATAAAATTGCGGGGTTTTGGCAATGGCTTCGTTTTCTTTATTCATGCTATTTACTCCTATTAAGTCTCGTTACCCAAACCCCCGCGTTCCCAGGAGTCGCCAGTGGGAACTTGGTATGAGTCGGTTAAAACCGACAACAATATTCTCTCATTGGCAGGGAGACCCTGTCAATGGAACAGAGGCTCCCGCCTCGGAGTCAATTTCACTCACCGCTAGGCTTTGCGAGCAAATTGTACCGAGGACCGCTGGACCTGTGGTTCAATAACTATGCTGGGGGTCTCCTCTACAAAATATTTTGGATACTGTTAATTGTGCTGTTCTGGCCCAAAGCCTCACCCTTGCGGGTCTCCCTAGGCGTCTTTCTGGTAACATGCTTCCTAGAATGTTTCCAACTCTGGCACCCGCCCTTTTTAGAAGCAATTAGATCCACCTTTATGGGTCGGGCCCTGCTGGGTACCACCTTTATCTGGTGGGACTTTCCTTACTACATTATCGGATGTACTCTCGGTTGGCTGTGGCTACTGTACGTTAAAAGACAGGTAAGACGCAAGATTTTAGGTTAACTCAAGTTGCCACCTATAAAAAATTTTACGTCCCAGACAGCCATTTTTGGTAAATTTCTCCGCAAAAATGCCATTTTGGGGTAAATCACAAGGCAAAATTGGCCAATTTTGGCCAATTTTGGTTTTGAGGTTCTATAGGTAGCAACTTAGGTTAGGTTAAGGGATTTGATTTAGATCGATCTGTTTCTTCTCGATCGTCCCATCACCCCTACCAGTAGCGCCGAAGAGATCGTACTTGATGGATAACTCACCCTCATCCGTTTCCTTTACCCGGACAATGCCGAAATTATTCCGCCGACAAAGATATAAGTTCTGGAACTGGTAGGGAACATTTCCTGGTAATGTGCCCAGGTTACCGCTTTCTTTTACCAGCATTTCTAAAATACGAAGGGCAAATTTCTTGATGGTAGCATGGGTAATGGGGCTAGAAGTGAGCTGGAACACTCGGGCGGCAGGAAAGTCCGGATGGGAAACCTTAAAAGCTGCACCCAGGTGAACGTCGCCGCTGAGAAAAATTACTGGGCGCTGAGTTTCCTGGGAAAATTGAAATACTGTGCCCAGGAGTTTATTTCTCTCCTCCCAATGGGCTTCATGTTCCCAATTATCCCGCATATCGTCAGTCACCACCATATAGGGAATATCAAATTGATTGATAATAAAACTGTTTAAGTGAACTACTGGCGTCGGTGAGACGATAAACAAAACGCGGGAGTACCCCTGATACTGGCGTGAGATCCAATGAGTCAAGCGTTCCCACTGCTGTTCTCCCAAGATCCGCAATGAGTCCCGATTGAAATCCCGATGTCCTCTCATGTCTAGCACGTAGAACGCACTGCACCCGCAGTTAAATTCATAGTCAAATTGCTCTATAGTATCATCAGTAGGAGGATTGTGGGAATGTTCGTATTCATAATAAACTTGCTTGGCTGCTTGGAACATCTCCTGAGTAAGTGCCAGATGATATTCTCTTTCTTTCTCATTTAAGGTCGCATCCACCTGGGCCACCAGTTCCTTCTCGGTAAAGGAACCCCAACCATCCATAATCTCATGATCGTCCCAGATCATGTAACAGGGAAAACTGCGCAAAACTCGCTGCACGGGCAGCACCCCCCAGTAGCCCCGGAAGAGGTCCCGATACCAAGAAATCATATCATAGCAATTGGGCATCTGGTCTTTCACTTGCCGCAACCAACTCCAGACATTTAACTGTAAATTTCCATCTACATACATCTGATCCCCAGCGCCGATAATGAAACGGGCCTGCACGTCTGATAGTTCTTGGTAAAACAGATCCCACATTTCCATGTTGACTAATTTCCGCCCATCATAGGGCATGTGGCAACTGTAAAGCCCGAAGTTTAATTCATTGGTATGTTCGGGAAATGTCCGCACGGATAGCTTGTCTTCATGGCCCAATATCCAGGGGTTTTCGCTGTTAGTCTGCAACAAACAATAATAATAGCGACTGTCCGGTTGTAGACCCTCCATATCTACGACCTTGGTGATATCATAGCCAGAGTCAAATTCCAGGGGATAGATTCTTTCCGTAGGAATCTCTTGAGTTTCCCCTGCATCTGTTGATAATAAGAAGCTATAGGATTGCTCGTCAGAGGAAGTAATTTCTGGTGTACCATGGGTGGGAATAGGATTAGACGCCACCACTAGCCAGTAATCTCCGGGTCTGTCTACCCGCAACCACAGACGCACGCTGTCGGCAGTTGTATGTCCGATAATACTGGCATAATCAAGCCGGGGATTGGGCCAAGGCCGTTCTTCGGGATGGTAAAAGTTGATATCACTCAAGGTTAACCTCTGGTTTTGCAAGTCCTACAACTTCTTTATATAACACCTTGCTGCTGGAGAAAAGCCCCAAATGTAGGGGTGTGGTCAAAACCAGTTGGTAAAAAAATATCACACCCGCGAATGGTGGGCGGTGCCAATGCAACGACTTTTGACCACACCCAGCCCGCGCAGGAAGGTTGCCCTCGCAGCGGAGGGGGCGTTACCCGGGGATCTGGCACCAGGCTGCAAACTCCGCCTGCGCGAAAAATCGCTCCGGACATTGCTTTGTTCCCGTAGCTGGACCCCTCGTTCCCACGGCGAAGCCCGGGAATAACGGGTTCGGGCAGGGAGGTCTCCTACCAAAGGGTTTTGACCGCACCTCATAACTCGTGGGTTGTTGGGGGTGTGGTCAAAACCCGTTGATCGTGCATGAGCTCTCCGGTGTCGCCGGATCCCCCCCAAACCCCCCCTTCTTAAGGGGGGGTTTGGGGGGATCCGTTGCAACTACTTTTGACCACACCCGGTTGTTGGTGAAAACTGTCGATTAAGCCAGTCGCATCTCGCCAGATGGGGAACGTGAGAAAACCTTGGCCAGCATCGAAACCTCGATTTTCCCCCGGCCAAGGCGTTTACTCTCGCCAAGGCGATGCTTACCCCCGCCAAGGCTGTGCTTACTCCGGTCAAGGCGATGCTTACCCCCGCCAAGGCGATGCTTACGTCCGCCAAGGAGTAACCTTTTGCCGCCACCGAAGGACTTTCGTACTCGGTGGAAGGAGGAAGTCACTCCAGGAAATAAATAGTTACTTCTAGAAATGACTATGTTTTCCCGGGAGTAAGGAAGTTATTCCCGGG
>JACOMV010000076.1:17757-21192 GCA_014324065.1 Hormoscilla sp. SP12CHS1
AACAATAGTTTCGCCACCGCCGAAAGTGTCCTCGTCTGGGGATGTAAGAACATTGCGAGGCGATTTTGTCTTGCCAGAACTGAAAGCACAGAGGATGGTGTGGCGACTGGGGCGCAGAAGGTCGTAGATGTGATTCCTCTGAATGATGAGTTAGTAGTAGTCTGTGCTGAAGGTGGCGCGGCATTGTTCGATCTCAGTAGTGGCGAGGCGCTGTGGGAGATAGACTGTCCTGCAAGCTGCGGCGCTGTCAGTGCTGATGGTAAGCTGCTAGCTTTAAGAAGCAACCCAGATATCTACTTATGGGATTTAACTACGGGGAATTTCCTGCGACAACTTCAGGGACATAAATCCGATGTGAGATGTGTAGCATTCAGTCCCGATGGCAGGATGATCGCCTCTGGGAGTAAAGCATTCAGTCGGACGTTCGCCTCTGGGAGTAAAGAAAAAACCCTGCGGTTGTGGGATGTGGCGAGTGGCAGAGAACTGCGACAATTTCAGGGACATACATCTACATCCTCTGTGCACAGTGTAGCATTCAGTCCCGATCGCAGGAAGATCGCCTCTGGGAGTTGGGATTGCGTGTGGTTGTGGGATGTGGCGAGTGGCAGAGAACTGCAAAAAAAATTTACAACAATTTTTCACAAAGATAGAAACTATAACAGCGTAGATTTTATTGTCTATGACAAATGTGTAGCATTCAGTCCCGATGGCAGGACGATCGTCTTTGGGATTAAGGATTGCGTGCTGTTGTGGGATGTGGCGAGTGGCAGAGAACTGCGACTACTTCAGGGACATACATCTACATCCTCTGTGTACAGTGTAGCATTCAGTCCCGATAGCAAGACGATCGCCTCTGGGAGTAGGGATCGCGTGTGGTTGTGGGATGTGGCGAGTGGCAGAGAACTGCGACAATTTCAGAGACATAAATACGATGTGTACAGTGTAGCATTCAGTCCCGATAGCAGAAAGATCGCCTCTGGGAGTAGGGATCGCGTGCGGTTGTGGGATGTGGCGAGTGGCAGAGAACTGCGACAACTTCAGGGATATACTGTGAGATGTGTAGCATTCAGTCCCGATGGCAGGACGATCGCCTCTGGGGTGACGATGAAAGCGTGCGGTTGTGGGATGTGGCGAGTGGCAGAGAACTGCGACTACTTCAGGGACATACATCTTCTGTGACATATGTAGCCTTCAGTCCCGATGGCAGGACGATCGCCTCTGGTTGGTACGGGGAGATTCTCGCGGGGTGCAGGGCGAAGCATTCGGAGAGTCCATCTATCAAGTTATGTCATAATTTGTCGCCCGAATGCTTCGCCCAGCCTATAAACGATCAACAGGTTTTGACCACACCCGTTGTGAGTTTCTCAATTCCCCATTCCCCATTCTCCTATGTTATGATGCTCGTAACATCAAAAGTAATTTACTCCACAGGTCGGCAGCCATGACGGACAGTTCAGATTTTTTATATCCGCGCAGTCGCTACTACGGGGAGTTCAAGCCAGAAAACCTAACTTTTAATGCTAATCTCCAAGAGTTTGCCCAGAGAGTGAACTACCTCTGTAATCTAGAAACTGGCGGAAAAATTTCTCCAGAAGAAGCTTACCAGGAAATTAAGCAACTGTGGAAGCAGCTCAAACGCAGTAAAAAGCAGCTAGGAATTGGCGACCAACCCTTTGATGAGAACGAGCGGGTCATTTGACAGACATCATAAAATATCAAATCATGTCTGTCAAGTGATGGGAACAGCAAGGGAAAAATGGCGAATGACGAATAGACCTGAATATACAACAAACCGTCAAAAACTGCGGTTAAGAGGGCAGTAATGTCATTCAATTGCCTTTAAGCACAAGTCGATCCCTTTGGGAGTATAAATAATTCTCAATTTACAATTCTCAAATTACTGGCAGAATCATCCCTTCTCGGGCAAGTACAGCATGGGGAAAAGCCTCTTTGGCAGTAAGAGCGATCCGATGAGTTAAGGGATCCTTCTATCATGGGCAGCTCCTGGCAACGACACAGATTATGCATGAATTCTATCCATCAATCAAGCCCCAGAGTGAACACCCCAGGCACCGCCCACCTACGGATCAGCCTGAAGCAGGGATTAAGAAGTCAATTACACTCAACAACTCAACTGGGCTAATTGGTTTGCCCAGATAGTCATTAGCTCCCAGACTCATAGCTTTTTGCCGATGCTGATCGCCCGTGCGGGAGGTGAGCATCACCACAGGTAAAGAGTACCAGAAGGAGTGAGTGCGAATCTTCTGAAGCAAATCAAAGCCATTAAGTTGGGGCATTTCTACATCAGAAAGGACTAAATCTACGCCCCCCTGGCGTCGCTGCAATTCTTCTAAAGCTTCTTGTCCATCCCGACAGGCAATGACTGCAAAACCAGCCTGGGTTAAGATCCGCTCTATAGAACGTCGCGCCCCTGTCGAGTCTTCCGCTACCAGGATAGTGCGATTAGTGATTCGGAGTTCCCTGGCTCCCGCCTTGGAGCTTTGCTTACTCCCTTGCTTACCCCCTTGAGGCTTCAGGAACCGTGGCAGCACCACTGGCACCGCCTCCCCTGTCCCCAGAATCGTACAGCCAGCAATATAAGGAGGCACTGGCACCGTATCATCAAAGGATTTGATAATCAGTTGGCGTTCGTCTACAATTGCGTCCACTGTCACAGCCATAGCAGACTCAGGACCATTCACAATCAAAGCTACTTTCGGGGTGACTGAGGCTGAATTACCAGTCTCATTATTGTAGGGCAACAGTGATATCAAATATCTTAGGGGTAACAGCTGCTCGCGCCAAGTGACTGAGGAGATATGCTGCTGGAGAGCAGGGCACTTTTGGCCTATGAAGCCAACATAGACATCGTCATGGCAATGGACGCGATAGAGATGGCATTAGACGTACAACCGGACATAGTCGTATTAGTCACGGGAGATTCCAATTTTGCCTATCTAGCAGACCTGTGAGGAGGAGAGGGATACGAGTCGAGGTGGCATCTGTAGAACAATCCTTGGGTAACGACTTAAAAGTTACCGCCAGCAGTTTCATCGATTTAACCGGAATCTTCGACAACTTTGAACCGCAGAATAACAATCAGTGATCTCACCGGATAGGCAACGACAACCTATTTGATTAATCAACCACGACCCTTGCGGTTAAACGCCATGTTCCATCGAAGTCTAGCTCCGCTAGGAGCTAAAAAAACCAATCCAAATAGTCAATGGCAAATTAGCCATATCTGGTTCCCTGCCAGAGTCAGGGAACCCCCAACCGAGGCTCCCGAGCCGAAAATATCGTGCGAACGGGCAAGCAATCACTAAAGTGATTACTACGAACGGGCAAGCAATCACTAAAGTGATTACAGCTTGTTCGCTATTTAATTAGTACAATAACAGCATTTAGTAAACCAGTTCTTAAACGTATTTGTTC
>JACOMV010000077.1 GCA_014324065.1 Hormoscilla sp. SP12CHS1
GCCGGATGCGGTGAAAGTCGCAAGTCCGGTTCCGAATGGGAGGGTTGGGAAGTGATTCCCAGCTCGACCCCTAACACCCCAGTTCCAGGGTATAATTTCCCTGGCCTCAAACCGGGCGATCGCTGGTGTTTGTGCGCCTCTCGGTGGCAGGAGGCGCTGGATGCTGGCGTGGCGCCGCCAGTGGTCTTGTCAGCAACCCATGCAGCAGCCTTAGAACATGTCTCGCTCAAGGATCTGAAGAAACACGCTATTGATGATTAAAATGTCCTACTAGGGTTAAAGTTGTACCCCGCAAATACTCTTGAGCATAGTTCGTAGTAAGGACTTTAGTCCTGGCGCGAGGAGGTAAGCACTTTAGTGCTTACTACGAACCTTAAGCTAGGGTTTCTGGGCAATATCCCAATCCTTGCACAAACTGCTGGCGAAATTCTTCGATCTCGCAGTGATTGGGACTACCGTGGGAGACTACCGCCACCTGGTAGCGACGCATCACGTTAATAGGCGACTGTCCTGTTTCTAAGCTCCACAGAGCCATCTGTACCCGGATTTCCGGTTGGTAAGGGAACCCTACTTCGTTCAGGTAAGCCCGAAAATCCCCCTCTTCCTGGGCGTCTAGTGCTTGAGCTAGTTTGATTTTCATCACCCACCCGTCTATCTGATGGATCACCGTGACGAAGGTTACTGGTAGTCGGGGCGTAGCATGCAGATACTCAATTATTCTCAGAGTTAGACTGGCGTTGGGGAGGTAGTAAGTGTATTCCATATTCTTTTCTTGGCGACCAAGCTTAACGCTATATTTATATTCTCCCTACTGGCTGTCACAGCATGTTGGGGGAAAGCACCCGAGATCCTATGGGGAGGTTCCCCCAATTTTGGCTATTGGCGATCGCTGACGGTTCGTAGTAAAGGCTTTAGCGTTTGCGGTTCGTAGTAAAGGCTTTAGCGTTTGCGGGGCCGGGCGATAATAGCATATATAACTCAAGTTCGCACTTGCGACCTACAAACCCAAATGCCAAAAATCGCTCTATTTAGCCGTTTTATAGTCCCTAAGGGACTATTTTTCGTTATTTTGGCCTTGATATTTCTCAAAAACTCTGTCTATCGGTACTGGTTCAGTCTAATTAAAATATCGCCTGAAACCCTTACTGGGTAAGGGATATATACCTTAATGACCGAAACACATGTCCTGTAATGATTTCAGTAATTTGATTAATCAAACTGAACCAGTGCCTGTCTGTCAGGTCGCTTTTTTTATCTTGTTGCAACTTGGGTTATATAGTAATCTTGATGGCAGGAATTTTACACCCGTGTTGTCCCCCGATCGCTCTAATTTGGACTTAACTTTAGCCAGTTACGACTACGAGCTGCCGGAGGATCTGATTGCTCAGAATCCGGTGACGCCCAGGGATAGTTCTCGCTTGCTGGTGGTAGACTCCCCTACTCATCATCAGCACCGGTACTTTCGCGATTTGCCAGACCTCCTCCAACCAGGAGATTTGCTAGTTCTCAATGATACTCGCGTTCTTCGGGCTCGACTCTACGGTCGCAAAGATACGGGTACGCCTGTAGAAGTTTTGTTACTAGAACCCCGTCAGTCAAACTGCTGGCTAGCTTTGGTGAAACCGGGCAGACGCCTGAAACCTGGTGCAAAGATTATCTTCACCCCTTGTATTAATATTGACAGAGAACTTCAAGCGACAGTGGTGGCTACGGATGCGGATACTGCGGGGCGGCTATTACAATTTGAACTTCCACCTGGGACTGACCTGGAGCAGTTGCTGCCCGATTTCGGTCATGTGCCGTTTCCACCCTATATTACCGCATCTCAGGCCCTGCCAGAACAGTATCAAACTGTCTATGCACGGCCTGCGGACGGTCCGAAAAATCGGCAACCAGGCTCCGTGGCGGCACCGACTGCGGGGTTACATTTTACTCCAGAATTGTTAAAAAGGTTGCGACAGCGGGGAATTGAACAGCGGTATGTGACGCTACATGTGGGCGTCGGTACTTTTAGACCTGTGGAGGTAGAAGATGTGACTAGCCATCAAATGCATGGGGAGTGGATCTCAGTACCGGAAACAACTGTAGCACAAATTCATCAGACTCAGGTTAGAGGCGGGCGGGTGCTGGCGGTGGGGACGACGGTGGCGCGATCGCTGGAAGGGGCTGCCCATTCAGGAGAACTGGAAGCCTATACTGGTAAGACGGAGTTGTTTATCTATCCGGGCTATCACTGGCGGGTGGTAGATGGGTTGATTACTAATTTCCATTTGCCCCGTTCTAGTTTGCTGATGCTGGTTAGTGCTATGCTGGGACGCGACCGCTTGCTGCACCTGTATCGTGAGGCGATCGGCCACCAATATCGCTTCTATTCTTTTGGCGATGCGATGCTGATTTTGCCTGATGCCTGGAAAATTATCTGAAAAACTGATTGCGAATTGCCAATTGAGAATTGAAAAGTACCAATTGAGAATCTACCATCTAATATCAAGTCTGGGTAATTACCCACAACCCGCGAAACCCCGACTCGATGTCTCCGCGATGTGCGATTAATGTGCTCCGCTCGCCGGTCACTACCCTTCGCTATCGATAAACGATGCCCATCTTACAACCTAATATAGTAAGGTAAAGTAAGTGAGTATTCTGGGATGGTAAGTGCTATGGGCGGTAGGCGACCAATTGCAATTGACTTATTTGCCGGTGCCGGTGGGATGACCCTGGGTTTTGAACAGGCGGGGTTTGACGTACCTGCTGCGGTGGAACTAGATCCAATTCATTGTGCTACTCACGAATTCAACTTTCCCTTCTGGTCAGTCTTATGCCAGGATATCGCTGACACGACAGGAGATCAAATCAGGAACTGCATTGGGGATAGAGAGATAGATGTTGTCTGTGGCGGACCACCTTGCCAAGGCTTTTCGGTGATCGGAAAACGCCAATTTTCCGATCCGCGCAACTGCTTAATATCTCACTTTCTGCGGGTAGTATTAGAACTAGAACCGAAGTACTTTGTCATGGAGAACGTCCCCGGACTCGCCCTGGGAAAACATCAACAGCTGCTCAATGACATTATTTCCGAATTTACGGCGAATGGTTATCAAGTATTATCCCATCAAGTGCTGAATGCAGCTAACTATGGAGTCCCCCAGAACCGGGAAAGATTATTTATGCTTGGGTGCCGTCAAGGACTGCCATTACCCCAATATCCCTCACCCATAACTAGACCAAATAAAAATCAAGCTGAGAACCAAGACTTGCCTTTGACACCGACAGTATGGCAAGCTATCGGAGACTTACCGGAAGCAGAAAACTATCCAGTATTGCGGAAAAGGGACCAGGTAGTAGCAGAGTACGGCAAACCAAGTGATTACGGTCAACAGATGCGCGGTTTGTGTATGATAGCAGATGATTACTCCTATGCCCGCCAGTACGACCCGAGATTACTCACTTCCAGTATCAGGACAAATCATACGAAGAAATCTAGAGCAAGATTTGAGGCAACAGGACCTGGTAAAATAGAACGGGTCAGTAGATTTTATAAACTCAATCCCGAAGGTTTGTGCAATACTCTGAGGGCGGGAACGGCACGCGATCGGGGGGCGTATACATCTCCCAGACCGATACATCCGTACACACCGCGTTGCATTACAGTCAGGGAAGCAGGAAGGTTACATTCCTATCCAGACTGGTTGAGATTTCATGTTACCAAATGGCACGGCTTTCGGCAAATAGGAAATTCGGTGCCGCCGCTATTAGCGAAAGCTGTAGCAGCAGAGATCATCCGTTCTCTAGGAGTAGAACCCTGCAAACCTGCTGAAGAACAACCTTTGGGACAGTCGAAGTGGCTGCACATGACTATGTCACAAGCAGCTGCATGTTATGAGGCCGATCCCCAGGCGATCGGGCGCAGGAGCAGACGCCGATAAGCCGTTCTTAGTAAGACACACCGTTCGTAGTAAGACACACTTTACGGCTTGCCGGAGACCCAACCGCAGTAAGCCCTGTTGGGTAGAGCGCTCGCGCTCTACCCAACAAACGCAAGAGATCTTTTTTATTACGGTTAATCATCCCGACTTGATATAAGACACCGTAAACGGTGTCTTGCCTAAGGTCAACCGCAGTAATGGTTGGGCTTACCCACGACAGGAATTCCCAATTGGGAATTGGGAATTAATTAGGAACAATCGAAAGCTGATGGGATGTATTCTTGGAGGATGAACTGATAATTGCCCACCCGTACTGCTTGCCCCAGTTTAACAGGTTCTGACTGACTTTCTTGAGGGTGATAATTTGCTGCGCGAGGTAAAATATGACAGCGCACTAAGGCAACATCAAAGCGACAGGATAGATCGGCATATGCTGGATGTTCGGGCAGAAATAACTCCGCCGCTTGCCAGATTAACTGCTGCTTTTTGGCCGCGATCGCGAGTTGGCCATCCCCATCCCAGTTACGGCGACTGCGAGTTTTAACCTCCACAAATGCTAACTCATGGGCCCGTTGGGCGATAATGTCCAACTCTCCCGATTTTTCGCGCAGCGTTCGGGTAGGCCAGCGCCGGTGTAAGATCGCCCAACCTTGCTGTTGCAGCCACTGTGCTACCAGTTCTTCTCCCAAAACCCCTTTATCAGCAGATAAACTCATCAGCCTCTTTACTCAGTTGGCTCGATATGGTACAACTATAATCGCATATCTATTAACTTTTGTCCTGTGATGAATCCTAGACTACACCGGCCTCTGGCCAAAATTATACTGAGTTTATGCCTGTTTGTGCTATTGTCGATCGCAGGGGTAAGTGCGATCGCGACCCCAGCATTAGCCACAGACTACAGCGAACGCATCCTCAAAGGGGCGGACTTTTCTGGTCAAGATCTGAGAGACTCAAAATTTGAGAGAGCAGATCTGACAAATAGTAACTTCTCTCATGCAAATTTGCGAGGGGTGAGTTTGTTTTTAGCTAAGCTAGATGGAGCTAACCTGGAGGGAGCGGATCTCACATTCTCTATAATCGACACAGCTCGCTTTAAAAATGCTAATTTAACCAATGCTATATTTGAGGATGCTTTAGCCTATAATGCCAAGTTTGACGGTGCGATCGTTGACGGTGCCGATTTCACAGGGGTGTACTTCCGGCGATCGACGGAAAAATTGCTGTGTAAGGCGGCCAAGGGTACTAATCCTGTAACTGGCAGGAAAACTCGCGATACTCTTCCTTGTGATTAGTCTATCGTGAATGGTAGGTTGGGTTGAGGTCCCTTACCCAACCTACCATTCGGGGTGACGGGGAAGTTGGTTTGATCGGGCCCCAGGCGCGGTGGGACAGGGATAATCTGTTAAGCATTTAAGTTACTTATTGAGATTGAGGGGGAGAGGGAGGGAGGGGGAGAGAGGGATTCGTAGCATGGAAGCTTATGCTGACAAGGCCGCGCAGATGAGCGACAGGAACTGAGGCAACTAATTGAAGCCAATGCGCGCGGGCTTCAAGCCTATGCTGACAGTTCGACGGCAGACAGAGCACAAATAAAAGAAGCAATTCTGATGTTGACTAACGTACAGCGAGATATGGCTAACATGCTGGGAGCTTTAAATGAAGACCGTCCCATAATTCTCAGAAAACTGATGGCTATGGACAGCAAGCTCGATCTACTTTTAGAGAACCAGAAGGACGAAAGCAATTTGGGGACGTTCCCAGCGGGACACTGGGAACGAGAGAACGAGAGAGGAGTAAGCAGTTCGCAGTAGCGCATCGTATGAAAAAGCGATAGAGATTAAGCCAGATATGCATGAAAATTGGCGTAACAGAGGCAGTGTGCTAGGGTATTTGCAAAGATACGAAAAGGCGATCGCATCGTATGAAAAAGCGATAGAGATTAAGCCAGACATGCATGAGTCTTGGCATAGCAGAGGCAGTGCGCTACAGAAATTGCAAAGATACGAAGAGGCGATCGCATCGTATGAAAAAGCGATAGAGATTAAGCCAGACATGCATGAGGTTTGGCACGGGTAGTGGAGGGTTCGTTACCCGGGGAGCTGGGCTAGAGGCATTGCAACGATATGAAGAGGCGCTAGCATCATATGATAAAGCGATAGAAATCAAGCCAGACAACTATTACGCTTGGCAGAACAGAGGTAGTGCGCTAGGGTATTTACAACGATACGAAGAGGCAATCGCTTCATATAAAAAAGTGATAGAAATCAAGCCAGACGATCGTGATACTTGGAATGACATAGGCATGGCGCTATATGAATTGAAAAGATATTAAGAGGCGAGCGCATATTTTGAGAAAGTAATAGAAATCAAGCCAAACGACTATTATGCTTGGAATAACAGAGGGGAGAGAAGTTACAACGATACGATGAAGCGCTAGAATCCTATGAAAAAGCCATTAAATTTGATTCTAACAACCAAGATGCAATCAATAACCGATATCTGTTGCTGGAGAAACTAGGACACCCGGTAGATACAGGGATTCCGGTCCATTCCTACTATGCGGCCAGATGGACGGCTAAACATCACCTTCCCAGGGCACCTGTACCAAGTCTAACAGAGATGTCTGGCGGAGTCGATCTATTTCCGAAATTCGCTGCTTGGCCTGATAGAATTGCTTATAATAATAATGCCACCCTTCAGGATCGCGAACTCGGTCAGTATTTGTCCAACGTTGCAGACAATAGCGAGAACGACTTTCACAGATGGCCCTCTCCATACAGGCGATCGCAGCTTGAATAATCAGAGGAGTGCGGCGGATATCCCGCTGAGTTTTCTCATCCAAATAAAATAGCTGTTGCACTTGCGCCATTTGCTGAGAAAATTGGAGACAGTGGTCCCGTAATTTAGAGAGGAGGTGGGGTGAGGTAAGTTCTAGGGACTGTTGAACTTGCTGAATTTGAGACCACAAAAAGCGATGCTGCTGTCTGGTAAAGTCTAAAGCTTTATCTCTGAGGGCCTGGATAATTTCACTGCGGTATTGGGGATAATGGAGGTAAACTCGTAGGAGTAAAACTTCTGCCTGTGCTAAACGTTGGAGATCGGAATTAACAGGTAACTCTATAGACTTGTCTTGCTGCTGAGATTTTTGCTTATCTGCCTGTAGTTGTGGTTTTTTAACTTGAATGAGTAAATCTTGCGCTAGTTTGGGCACCAGTCGGGAGTCTCCTGAGGAGAGGAGTTGGGCGCATAGATTGATATAATAGGTGCGGGACGTGCTATCTTGGATCTGTCTGAGGAGGGAGATCGTCTGCTTGGATACTTGCTGAAACTGATCGGCTTTTTGCAGATTTTTGCCCTTGAGGATTTGTTGAATTTGCCAATCTATCCAGAGGGGGGCATCTGCTAAAAGTTGTTGGAAAGGTTCAGGAGTACCAGAGAGTTTGAGGAAGTCGTCGGCATCTTTGCCATCGGGAAGGTTGAGAATGCGCAGTTGCACTTGTCCTTTGTAGGCAAGATCGGCAACTTCGCTAATGGCCCTTTGGGTAGCAGTTGTGCCCGCAGCATCGGCGTCAAAATTCAGCACCAGGCGTTTAGAAGCACTGTAACGCAAGAGTTGCCGCACTTGGGTGGCGCTTAAAGCAGTGCCCAGAGAGGCGACGACATTGGTGATGCCAGCAGCATGGAGGGCGATCGCGTCAAAATAACCTTCAACTACCACAGCCTGGTCTAGTTTAGCAATAGCATCTTTAGCTTTATCCAAAGCAAAGAGAGTTTTGCCTTTATCGAAGACAGGAGTTTCCGGAGAATTAAGATATTTGGGTTTGTCATCCCCCAGAGTGCGGCCCCCAAAACCGACGATCCGTCCTTGGATGTCCTGGATGGGAATAATCAGGCGATCGCGGAATCGATCGTAATAACCGCTACCATTTTTGCGGGGCAGGATCAAGCCTGCTAGTTCCACCAACTTGACAGAATAGCCCTTGACCTCTACTAAATAATGGTATAAGGTTTCCCAGCCCGGTGGGGCATAACCCAGTTGAAACTGTTGAATAGTCTCTTCCCGTAGCTGGCGATCGGATCTAAGATATTCCAGGGGGGTCTCTCCTAGGGAAGGTTCGCGCAGGGCATGTTGATAGAAACTTGACGTCAAAGCCAAAACTTGATATAACTGTTCTTGAAGAGTAATTTGGCGTTGGAGTTCTTGGCGTTCTTCTGGTGCCATGGTCTTGATCTGCAACTGGTGCGATCGGGCCAGGTCCAGGACGACATCAGAGAAAGAACGCTTATCCAGTTCCATCAAGAAAGTGATGGCATTGCCGCCAGCACTACAACCAAAACAATGGTAAAATTGTTTAGTAGGACTGACCGTAAAGCTGGGAGATTTTTCCTCGTGAAAAGGACAGAGTCCGACAAAATCCTTGCCCCGCTTGCGGAGGAAGACTCGTTGGGAGATCACATCGACAATGTCAACATGCTGCTTGACTTCTTCAATAGTGTCGGGGTGCAGGCGCGGAACGATCATGAAAATTATCCTTGAGAATGGAAAATGGAAAATGGAGAATGGAGAATGAAAAGGCGTTAGCAGTCATAAATATATTTGGGCACAATTTTATATTTTAATTGGCAATTTTCAAAAGTGCATAATAGGGGAAATATAGCAGATGGGAATAATTTTTATATCAGCAGGTCATGGCGGGATCGAAAGTGATGGGTTCAGGGATCCAGGGACGATCGCCGGGAACACCACAGAAGCAAAAGAGATGATCCAACTGCGAGACTTGATAGCGGCGGACTTGCGATCGCGGGATTTTGAAGTGCTGGTGGTGCCAGACGACCTGAGTTTGCGGCGGTCAATAGACTGGATCAACATTCGTGCGAGACGAGGGGATGTATCGGCAGAACTGCATGCGGATGCCTTTTCTAACCCGGCAGTCAGGGGAGCGAGTGTATATTACATAGCCAACAACCAGGAGCGCAAGGACCATGCCGAGTTGCTGCTGCTGGCCCTGTTGCGCAGGCTACCTCAACTGCGAAGTCGTGGAGCCAAACCAGATACAGCTACAGGTGTGGGCAGTTTAGCATTTTGTCGCAACGTGATTACCCCCTCTTTGCTGATTCAAGTAGGCTTTCTCACCAACCCGGACGATCGGTTCTTGTTGCAAAATCGACGTCGGGAAATAGCTCTGGGAATAGCTGACGGACTAGCAGCTTGGAGCCGTACTATTGACCCCATTGGTGCTCCCAGGCCCACCCCGACTCAGACAGAGACCTATCCCACTATTAATATCAATCTTAACGGTCAAGTCTATGGGGAGCTGGGGATAATCGTCAATGGCAACGCCTACATCCCGATCGACCTAGTGGACAGTTTGGGGATTAACTTATCACAAGCAAGGGATGTCCGCCGCATCAATTATCGTAACATAGTCTATATCAAAGCAGTAGAGTTGCGGGATTTCAATATCCCTGTCAGCTGGGATCGCGATACCCGGGCAGTAGTTTTACGCTCGGTATTGAATATCTGCGGCGGTCAACTGGATCGAATTATGCGCCATGGTAACACGTCGGAAGTGCAGCTGATGATGTTTCTGAAAACGAACAATCCCGAAGGTCTCGACCAGTTTCCCGACATTCCCCGACTATACCGAGAAGAGGCTTCCATAGAGGGCGTCAACTATGATATCGCTTTTTGTCAGATGTGTGTAGAGACAGGATTTTTGCACTTTGGTGGGGAAGTGCAACCCTCGCAAAATAACTTTGCCGGTTTGGGAGATCTGTGGGCGGGGTCGGGTGGTGCTGTTTTTGCCAGTGCCAGAATTGGCGTAAGAGCCCATATTCAACAATTAAAAGCCTATGCTAGTACGGAACCTTTGGTGCAAAAGTTAGTTGCGCCCCGGTTTCGCTTTATTACTCGCGGCATTGCCCCCTTGATCGGACAGCTGAGTGGTCGTTGGAATGCCGACACTCAGTATGGCGATCGTATTCTCGCGCTTCTCCGGCGTCTGTACGAGTCCGCTGGGTTACTTTAATTTCACTGTCATACCACCAGGGGTTCGTTCCAGGCGCTGGTGTTCGGCTTGATTTACTGCTGAATGTTCTGCTTGCGAGGCTTTCAACTTGTCAATATCCTTGCGGGTTTCTTGCCATTGACGCTGGTAAATTGCGATCCGTCCGGTTTTCTGGATCTAGTTGTGCTTCAATGGCTTTGACTTGTTATTCTAAGGCATTGAAGCGCGATCGGTCCGCGGACGGCCCGAAAAATCACAATTATAACACATCTTCGCGAGGATACTTAACTTCTTGGCGAATGGCAGCTAACCTGGCGGCCAAATACTGGTAACCGCGCACGACTGCAAGATAGTTAACAGCAAGGCCGCTCCTCTCGTTACCAGGCTAATACTCACCTTTCACCGCTCCAAACCAGTCAAGCGTCGCATCGACACTCCTAAAATCGCCTCTAATTACTCCGCTGCAAACCTTCTTGAGCCATTGTTTCTAACTCTAAATTATTGATTTCCCTTGCTATCTGCAATGACTGCTGAAAGTAAGATTTTGCCCGTTCGTATTGCTCAAGCTCAAGGTAAACTTTGCCGAAACCGAGCAAGGAATTGCCTGCCAGATCGCGATCGCCCATTTCCCTACCGATCTTTAAGGACTGCCGAAGGTAAGATTTTGCCCGTTCGTATTGCCCTTGCTCAAAGTAAACATAGCCGAAACCGAACAAGGAAAAACCTTCCATCCCGCGATTGCCTATTTCTCTCGCGATCGACAACGACTGCTGAAGGTATGATTTGCCTTGTTCGTATTGCCCTTGCCCGGCGTAAACCAAGCCGAGACCGAGCAAGGAACCGCCTTCCATCCCGCGATTGCCTATTTCCCTACCGATCGACAACGACTGCTGAAAGTATGGTTTTGCCCGTTCGTATTGCCTTTGCCCGAAAACAGCGCCTAAACCTAACAAGGAACCGCCTTCCAGATCGCGATCTCCTATTTCTCTCGCGATCGACAACGACTGCTGAAAGTATGATTTTGCTTGTTAGTATTGCCCTTGCCCGAACCCTAAAGGGTCCGGCTACAGGAACAAAGCCCGCCTGCGCGGGCTATTTACACGCATCTAAGATGCACCCGGCTATCAACTACTTGTGACCGCACCCAAGAGACACCTCGCGCTACTCGCACAAAAGGGGAGACATCGTACTCGCACAAAAGCTTAGACATCGACGCCACATCTGGTCAAAGGCCACCAGTTCCAGGGGTTGCAGGACACCCAAATGTCGCACTCCCAACAGCATACCCGTGACCGCAAAGCTGGCAATCAGAACCCGATGTGCGATTTCGGACTGGCAGTTGAGTAATCAACTTTAGTCTCTTACCGATGCGCCCGACAATGGTAATTTTACTAAACCACTGATAACGATCAGGCAAGTTCAGGACTGGACGAGATGATTTCAGGGAAGAAAATAACTGTACCAAGCCGACTCGCCATTGTCATTGGCTTGACGCCGCAGCAAACGCCAAGATTTCGCTTCTATCTGCCGTTGCAGGTACAAGTCAAAGGGGTTTTGCCCTTGAGTGACTTTACCTTCAGAAGACATCTTAATAGTATAATCATAAAATCCCTGTAGGTGAAAGGTGGCTAAATTTTGCACGACCAAGGGTTCGCGCTTGGTAATTCGCAACCCCTCGATTTGGTCGCTGGTGGGTGGAGCCAGGTGCAGCTGCTGGGTAAGCTGCTGCTGGGTGAGACTCAGCTGGAGAGCGATCGCCTTCTCTACCAGTTGCTTATTCGGCGTGGGACCGTTAATGCTACAGGCGACTAGCAGTCCCGCCAAGGCTAATGGTCCTATGACCCGCCAAATCCTAGTTGCTCTTGAGTGCATGAAGGCCGATCTCATCACTATCTCCATATAGTAAAGGATATTTAAAAGCGCCCGGATATTTACTATCCTTCCTTACCCTTGCGACATTCGGTCACCTTCAGGATTTTGACATAATCCGCTCCAGAATGCAAGGGCGATTGCGCAGCGCAATCGCGTAGAGATCGGGGGTCGGGACCTCAATCTGCGCGTTCACAGTCATTTTTAATTGCTATAATATTTGATAAACTGCCATCACCGCAAGATCCATGTCAAGCAATAAAAAGCCTAAGAAACAGAACTTCTCCAGAAGAGACAAAGCGAAAGCATTCAAGCAACTTAATTTAACGGACTTGCTTCCCTGGGTTCTGCAAGCCGAACCCGTACAACCCAGGGATTTTTTTCAACAGCGCCTTGCTTGCCAGACTGAAAATTTTCGATTTAGAAAGCTGTGAAGATTATAAAAAACTCCTAATAGATGCTATTTGCGAGGAAGCGATCGATGCTTTTGTATAGCTAAAAAATTGGAAAAGTGCGAGGCTTGAAAGTGACTTTGCTAATGGCTATGTAGATTACTTGATTGCGAAAAATAAGCGGTATCTAGAAGCGCCCATGCTTGGTATTATCGAAGCCAAAAAAGATGACTTTGAGCATGGCACAATGTTTGGTGGAAATGCAAGCCTGTCACTGGACAAATCAGCAAATTGGGAATTGATGTTTTGGGAATAGTAACCAATGGTAGCACTTGGAACTTTTACAAGCTTACTCCCGCAGGGCAAGTTTACGAAAGTCTTCCTTATGCCTTGGGGACGATCGCCCAAATTCTGGGCTTACTTAATTATGTTTTTGCACAATGTCAGCAAAACCTAAAATATTCGTAATAAGACACAGTTTACGGCTTATATTGGGTGCAGATGCAAGTAATTAAGCCCGCGCGGGCTTCGTTCTCCTAGCCCCACCCTAAAGGGTGAGGGCGATCGTCCTAGTGCTAACCTGGTCTACGATATATGGATTTTTCTCTTCTAATTTAGGGGCTGCTGTCCGGTTTAAGTTACAAATATTACCCATATTCTTGATTTTATTGCTTTACCTTATCGACTGGTAGATTGCCAAAATCGAGAAAAAAGCTTCCTCAAAAATAAATTAATTGCGCTGCTCCAGGAATTATGCTAGAATGAACCCATGAAAGTTGAACAGAAACCTTACTACGAACTGTAGGTGGGCACGAGACCCGCTATAAATTATAATATAGGTGGCGATCGCTGACTCTCGGTTCGTCAAACATGAGGACTAATATCATTTTGTCAAAACAATGCTACAATTAGGGCGTGTCATCAGTTAGAAAAAAGATGCTCTAGTAGTTAGCAAAAAAGAGGTGAAAGATGCACCGATACGCAC
>JACOMV010000078.1 GCA_014324065.1 Hormoscilla sp. SP12CHS1
CTGGACCTTGGGTGCTGATTGTCACTAATAATGGCTATGGTAAACGTACTCCTGTTTCTCAGTTCCGCTTGCAAAGGCGGGCCGGAAAGGGCTTGATCGCTGCTAATTTGAATTCTCGCAAGTCTAAGTCTCGCAAGTCTAAGGATGAATTGGCAGCGCTGCGAATTGTAAATGTTGATGATGAACTGATGATGATTACAAGTCGGGGGATTATTGTTCGTCAGGCGGTGAATGCTATTTCTATTCAATCCCGTGGTGCAACTGGCGTCCGGGTGCAGCGCTTGGATGAATATGATGCGATCGCAGCCGTTGCCCTGGTTCCCCCATTAGCTGAATAAGCAGGCGATCTTGAAGAAGAGTAAGTTTGAATAAAGGCGTCATCTGCTGAAAACATTCTCACCCAGCCCGACAATTATTGTTCTGCTGGGCATTGCCTTAACTGGCGGGATCTTAATGGGACTAACTACTGCTCCCGTTAATGCTTGGTTTCTCGCTTGGGTGGAAAGAGGATTGGGTAACATGGGAGCGGATGGCCGAGCGGTAGGATGGCAGAGGGGAGGGAGGTGGCATACTTGGGAAAACCTAACTTTTGGCCTGGCCGCACCAACCGGTCATCTGCCTGGGGTGCCTGCCTTGGGTTCGTTTCGTGGTGGTGTCAGAAGATAGGGGTGGGGGGTATTATTCTCTCGCGCACAGATGTGTAAACTGTAGCATATAGTGCGCCACAGCCGAATCAGAAAAAAAAAGATTAAGGGAACTTTTTCTACGACATAATACGCATTCCAGGGATCCGATACCTGGCACCGCGCCCGTCGGGGCGAAAATCCGAGAGGGTCGCCAGCGATTCGGTTGAGCAGAAAAGGTAAATTCCGATCAACTGATACGGGTATACCTAGACGAAATCGACTCAGCAGGGGAACTACCTCAGGGGATTGGCCTAATCAAACTGATCGTCGAGAAGGAAAAAAATGCAAAGAACCGGGCCAAATAGCTCATTGAGCAAGTGAGGTCAGAATGCACGGATGCCGAACAGGCCCAAAAGATGGTAAACTTGATTGTAACCATCATCAGTTACAAATTCACAGAAAGTAGCCATGTTAGGACTAGAGGACGCCAAACAAACAAGGTGGGGACAAGAACTGTTGACAAAAGGCGAAGAAGTTGGGATCGCAAAAGGTCGGCAAGAAGGTCGGCAAGAAGGTCGCGTAGAAGGTAAATTAGAAGTGGTGCCAGTGATGTTAGAGCGAGGTTTTTCTTTCGAGGAGGTAGCTGAACTCTTGAAATTAGAGTTGGACCAGGTTCGGCAGGTAACTGAACCAGAAAAACCATCACAGTCCCTCTAAGGGGAACAGATTTCCCGACTCAGTTGGGTGGCCCAGCGCTGCCACTCAACTGAACAGACCTCAAAGATGCTAGAAAGTAGCCGAGAGGAGTTAGAAGCCATGTTAGGACTAGAGGACGCCAAACAGACAAGGTGGGGACAAGAACTGTTGGCAAAAGGTCGTTTAGAAGCTAAACTAGAAGTAGTGCCAGGGATGTTAGAGCGAGGTTTTTCTTTCGAGGAGGTGGCTGAACTCTTGAAATTAGAGTTGGACCAGGTTCGGCAGGTAACTGAACCAGAAAAACCATCACAGTCCCTCTAAACAGATCGTCGCCAGAATTAAGGAACCAGGTTTTTTGTCAAAACCTGGTTTCCGGACCCTCGCAGCAGGCATCTCAATCTCCCTCGGGAGTAAGATTCTCGCTTTGTTTAACTTCGTAAAGGACAATCAGATGACCGTCGTAATCGCAAAATGCTTGTTCGGTAAAGCTGAGGTTAGGCGGTGCGGTGAAGAAACTGGGTTCGATCGCCTTCAGTCCCCGATCGCGAATCTTTTGGATAGTCGAAGCAATGTCGGGAACTCGCATGACAGTAGCGGCGCGATAGGGAGGAGTTGGAGTCGGAAGTTGGATGCCCTTAAATTCCATTAAGGCCAGCGATCGGGGTTCGTATTCGGTACTGAGGGCCGCAAATTTTAATTGCACCTCTTGAGGAAATTTGAATGCTTTATAGAGGTAAGAAGTGGGGGAAGCATCGCCAACATAATCAAGCCGAAAACCTAAAATATCTCGGTAAATTAAGAGCGATCGCTCCAGATCGGCAACCATCAAGCAGGGGCGCTTCAGGTGCAGTCCGTCTGGGGAAGTAGGAGATGGGGGTTGACTTTGTGCCATATTGCAGATAAAGTAAGATTATACAGTCAACAGATAACAGGTTGAAGTCGTGAAAACTTGGGAAATAGTGAAAAAGAATGCCATCCTGCTGTTACTGATGTTAGCTGTAGCACTACCAGCGGAAGCCGACCCTTGCCGCAGCTACTATGATAACGTTATATGCATCATCAGGCTCGAGCGGGAGCGCTAAGTATTACTGGGAGTACAGGGCATCTGTAAGTGTCAACGGTGTAGTCCTCCCGATGGAGGTATAGTCGAGATCGGGTGCGGGTGGGCAAAGACAAAACCGTCGTCCCCTTCGAGTCCAATGGTGCCTCAGAACAGATCTGTAGTATACTCAATAGGTAGGATGTGCGCCGGTAGTGTGAGAGCTCGACCCAAAAGAAAGTCTACGCTATAATGAAAACTAGAGATGAAAAATGAAGAAGTGATTATGCCTGAGCAAAATGTAATGCATTTGAGCAGTGAAGTAGAAAATAATGCGACTCAAATAGGGATGAAAGAGTTACTGCAAGAAATTCAAGCAACACCTAAAGAACACTGGTCAAATTTACTACAGATGGTGAGATTGTTTCGCGAGAGCGTAACGATGAAATCCGGAGAAACAGGCGAACCAGAAGCAGGGGCGATCGGGGAAACCTCCGCAATGCTAGCGAAGCAGCACCAAGCACTGAGGGAATGTGAGGAATGGCAATTTCCAGCAAGATACCATAAATTACGGGACTTGCTGGCCGCAGGGGAGTGGAAAGAGGCGGATATAGAAACGGCTCAAGTCATGCTGCAAGTGGCGGGACGGGAAGAGGAAGGTTGGTTAAGAAGAGAATATCTAGAAAAATTTCCCTGTGAAGACCTGCACGCGCTCGACAAACTATGGGTAAAATACAGTGATGGACGCTTCGGCTTTTCGGTGCAGAAGCGCATCTGGCTGGAAGAGGGAGGGAAATTATGAAACGGAATGCCGTCTGGGCGATCGAGTCGGATGGCGTGAGGGTGATTGGCTAAGGATCCAGAACCTAACATATGGCCTCGCCGCCCCCACCGGTCATCTCCCGTGCGTCCCCGTTTCGGGGTTCTGGAGGAACGAAAGGCGAGCGGACAACCTACAGTGGCGATCGGACCTCGGTACCGTCATAATGGCCGGATTGTTTAGGGATTTTGAAGTTGGGTTATTTAGGGAGAGTTTTATAATAATGAGGCGCGCACAGATGTGTAAACTCTAGCATATAAGCGCCACAGCCGAATAAGAAAAAAAGATTAAGGGAAAATTTTTACGACATTTTAGGCATTCCCTTCGAGTCCAATGGTGCCTCAGAACAGATCTGTAGTATACTCAAGAGGTAGGATGTGCGCCCGTAGTCTGATATCTCGACCCAAAAGAAAGTCTACGCTATAATGGAAACTAGAGATGAAAAATGAAGAGGTGATTATGTCTAAGCAAAATGTAATGCATTTGAGCAGTGAAGTAGAAAGTAATGCGACTCAAATAGGGATGAAAGAGTTATTGCAAGAAATTCAAGCAACACCTAAAGAACACTGGTCAAATTTACTACAGATGGTGAGATTGTTTCGCAAGAGCGTAACGATGAAATCCGGGGAAACAGGCGAACCAGAAGCATGAGCGATCGGGGAAACCTCCGCAATGCTAGCGAAGCAGCACCAAGCACTGAGGGAATTAACTAGGCAATGGATAGAAGAGGGAGATGAAGAAGAACAGACAGAAACCTGGGAATATCTGCGTCAAGCACTCGATGTTGACCGTCTTGATAATCGAATAGCGTTTCCATGAGTATAATAGTTATGTTAGACACTGGATTTGGGTATCTGTAGTATACTCAAGAGGTAGTTAAAGAGCAATGGCTGGCGATCGCCTCCGGGAACCGCAGTAAATGGAATAAAGGAGGAAAATAAAATCGTACTTTCGGGTCAGAAAGTTGCTGACATACTCAAAGGGAAAAAAGGTAGTATTAAACAGGCAGGACTCTCACAGTCATCGCCAAGTTGGGAGGAATTTAGCGAAATGACGTGGGAGCAAATCGAACAGTGGGCAGCAGAAAATAGGGTGCATCTCACTTTTGTAATGTAGCCCCTGCGCAGCGGAGGGGGCCCGGAGCGTGGGCTTTGTTCGTGTAGCCGGGCCCTTTAGGGTTCGGACAGCGATGCAAATATGAGATGCACCCCACAGAGGCAAAAGTGAGATGCACCCAGAAAATATCCCTGGGTTTAAGGTAGTTCGCAAGTAGCGATCGGAGATTAGATAAATGAAACTCAATCTATTTAACCAATTGATTGTATTCTTGCAAAAACTGGAAGGACAAGAGATTAGTTACAGTTTAGCACATCATCGCGATGAAGCGGTAATGGTGACTGTGGCCGTACCCGGGGAACGTTGGCAAATTGAATTCTTAAGCGATGGAACTGTAGAAGTAGAGAAGTTTATTAGCAATGGAGAAATTTTGGGTGAGTCAGCTCTGAGTGAGTTATTATCTGAGTATAGAGAGCCAGAATATCTTGCTGTCAGATAATTATCAAGAGGATGTGTGACATACACAAGGATATCAATGAACTCAATTATAGACCAAGCTGTTCAGTTTCTTACCACGGCCTCAACAACAGCGCCCGCACCCTCAGATGTGGTTGAGGCACTGCTGGAGGCGGAGAAAACAGCTAAACAAACTAAAGCGCATTATACCTATTCCCAGTTGCTGGGCACCTGGCGATTAGGGTTGATCACAGGCACAAAAAAATCCCGCCAACGGGCAGGAGTAATCTTGGGGGCGGGACGGTTTCTGCCCAAGTTAGTTAAGATTCTTCTATCCTGTTCATCAGAACCCGAACCATCACTCGATCTGGGCAAGATAGAAAACTCCGTGGAAGTAGGACTATTTAAGATAGCGATCGCAGGTCCAGCGCAGTTTTTGCCCCAGCGAAATATCTTAGCCTTCGATTTTACGCGCATGCAACTGTATTTCTTGGGAATGAAGCTTTATCAGAGCTATATTCGCTCCGGTGAAGACCGGGAAGCACAGTTTTACCAGAAAACTGTCAAAGATCGGGCATTTTTTACCTATTTCCTAGTGGACGATCGGGCCATTGCAGCCAGAGGTCGAGGCGGCGGGTTAGCACTGTGGACGCGGGTTGGCCAGAGTTAGGAAGACCCGGTTATCAGAGGATAGAAAAGAGTGCCGTCCAGTCGATCTCCTCTGGTCTCGGTCCTTTATTTATTATCTCAAAAACCTTCCCTTCGGTTACCGAGTTGCCAATAGATTCTACACAAGCTGAGGCCACATCAATGCGACTAGCTTCACCTAATAGAGTATCCCCCGTGAGTACCACCACACCCAATTTACCTCCTGTGGTCGCCTTCAGGAGCGTATTTAAGTCGTAGGAAGTGTAAGGGCCGTCGATCAGCCGTCCCGGGCGGATAATAGTATAAGGTAACCCAGAACGAGCGATCGCCTCTTCCCCTTTTTGCTTAGCATCCAGCACCCCGAAAGCATTAAGAATATTAAAAGGTGGTTTATCTTTCCGTCTTATGCCAATGGAGGAGACAAAAATAAACCGCTTTAATGCTTTTGGTGCTGCCGCCAACAGGTTGCTAACACCCTCTGCATCCACCTTATCAGGACTATTAGAAGCCCGATCGCGCGTCGATTCATGATTAAGATAAATTTTCAGCCATTCAATCGGATTTTCTCGACCCTTCTCAATTGTATCGAATTCCCACATGCTCGATGGAAAAGCCGTAGTTCCAGCACAGCAAATAATGTGAGTTATCTTCTCCACCGCAGCAGGAAGAGTAGTGGGATCGCGGATGTCTCCTACGACAATTTCCACCTGGTTATCGAACATTTTTTGAGCTTTTGGGGCATTTCTTACCAGAACGCAAACCTGATAGTCTTTTTCTAGTAACTTTGCCACTGTTAGCTGTCCGACGCCCCCCGTGGCACCCGCTACTAGAACCCGATCGCCCCTTAAGTTTTCTGTTGCAGTCATCACACCTCCTCCTGTTGTAGCACCGAAACCTGTAAAATAGCTATTGGGTCGCTCTTTCTACTTTAGCTTACCACATCTACCCCATGTGCTATCATTGAACTGTGACCAGTGACCAGTTATCAGTGACCAGTGACAACTAACAACCTGACAAGCAACAACTAACAACTGACAAAGTACAATTACCCATGCCTAGTTACCCCGGAATTTCCAGTGAAGTATTCAGACATCCCCTCGATCAGGAGGCAGAACGAGCATTACGCAGCGTCCCAGGATTCGATCTAATTGCCCGCAAGTTTGTAGAATTTATTTATGAACGCCCCCAGTTAGTCTTTTTCATGGGCAATAGCATTCAAGTGGGACCGCGTCAGTATGCTAGTCTTTACCAGATATATCGCGAATGTCTCCGGGATTTAGACATATATCCAGAACCAGGGTTGTTTGTCTCTCAAAATCCCCAGGTCAATGCCTATGCACTCGGACAACAGCACCCATCTGTAATTGTGAATACCGGTTTAATAGACTTACTCAGTGAAGCAGAAATTCGCGCACTGCTGGCCCACGAGTTAGGACATGTTAAGTGCGGTCATACCATCCTGATTCAAATGGGGATCTGGGCAATGGGTGCCGCCTCTATACTGGGAGAAATGACATTGGGCATTGGAACCCTCGTCAGCACAGGCCTAATATATGCCTTTTATGAATGGCAACGTAAAGCTGAGTTATCATCCGATCGGGCGGCCCTATTGGTGACCGATGACCTAGACTTAGTAATGCAAACAATGATGCAGCTTGCTGGTGGCAGTGCTAAATACGCTAGCGAAGTGAGCTTGAATGAATTTATCCGCCAATCTGAAAATTATCAAGAGTTGGATCGGGATAATCTCAATCAGGTATATAAGTTTCTCCTCTACAACGGTATGCAAGGGACCATACTAAGTCATCCCTTCCCAGTTGACCGCTTACACCATTTACAGGCGTGGTCGCAGTCTGAAGAATATCGCCAAATCCGTCAGGGAAATTATCAGCGAGATCCAGCCCAAGGAGCAGTTAACGTGGAAGCAGAAACCCCGCGTTCCCAGGCTGCGCCAGAGAACGAGGCAGACAACTTGCGCCGTCAAATCCAGGAATTGCAGGAGGAAATTGACCGGATGAGGTCTCGCCAGAATGACCGCGATACATCTGATTGATCGTCTTTTTGTACCATGCCTTTGCTAATTTTGATTGCTGAAGATGACTTAGGTACTCGTATGGCTATCCACGACTACCTGGAACAGTCTGGCTACAGTGCGATCGCCGCCGAGAATGGGAAACAAGCCCTAGAGATGATAGCCAAATACCAACCTCACCTAATTATTACAGATATTGCCATGCCCCTCATGGATGGCTACGAGTTCGTCCGACAAGTCCGCCAACAACCAGCCCTGCGCTTATTACCAGTCATCTTCTTGACCGCGCGGAATTCTACCACCGAACGCATTCGGGGGTATCAGTTGGGGTGCGACCTCTATTTGCCTAAGCCATTTGAGTTGGAAGAACTCGCAGTAGTGGTCCGCAACCTGCTAGACCGATCGCAGCTGATCGAATCAGAATGGCGATCGCGTCTGCAAGCCACAGACAAACCCATCCCACCACCCCAGACACCGAAGAGATCGGAAACATGCTTGGAGATCGGTCTTACCTCACGAGAACAGGAAGTTTTGATCCTGATTACCACAGGTCTTTCTAATGCTCAAATTGGCACCACCCTGCACCTAAGTCCCCGGACAATAGAAAAGTACGTCAGCAGCCTGCTGCGGAAAACCGACACCAGCAATCGCGCCGAACTGGTACATTTTGCCATGCAGCATCAGCTCGTCAAGTAGATATGGCGCGATCGCGCGCAGCGCAATCGCAAACGTACTGTAGAAGATCCTCACAGGCATCCATCAGTAAATCAATCGCATCATTAAATCCCTCGGGCCCCCCGTAATAGGGGTCTGGGACTTCTGTTTCTGTGTGGCGGGTGCAGAAATCACACATCAATCGCACCTTATCAGCGTACTTTCCGGCCCGGTCCAGAGAGAGAATGTTCCGGTAGTTTTCCCTGTCCATCGCCAGAATCAGATCGAACTCCTGAAAATCTGACTGCTTAAACTGGCGGGCCCTACCCTTAAGTGTAATTCCTTGCTCTCGCGCCGCCGCTGCCATCCGCAGGTCTGGAGGACTCCCGATATGATAGCTGCTAGTGCCTGCCGAGTCGCAGACAATTGCCTCCGACAGATTAGCTTTATCTATCAGGTGATTCATAATGTTCTCTGCTGAGGGCGATCGGCAGATATTGCCCAGGCAGACAAATAGTAGTTTATCAGGCATAGTTAAATTAAAAACCAACAATTTTGGGCACCCAACTTCTCACAACTGACCACTTACAACTGACCACTTACAATCATAGCCCTATAAATTGCACCCTTCTGTGATATTTTGCATGCGTTCCCGCATTGTTTCAGTTGACTTGTTATAAGCATCAACCATAGCTGCGGTAACCATATCTGAGACTACATCTGCCTCTTCTGACATCAACTCCGGTGCTATTGTGACTCGCTGGGGTCGTTGCTCACCATTGAAAACCACCTTCACCAGACCGCCACCAGCCGATCCTTCTACCTCCAGTTCTTCCAATTCTGCTTGGAGTTGCTGAGCACCTTCTTTAACCTGCTGAGCTTTTTTGAAAGCTTCGGTCAACACTTTCATTGTGCCCAGACCTAGCAATATATTGCCCAGGCAGACAAATAGTCTAGCAATCATAGTTAAATTAAATCCAACAATTTGGGGCACCCAACTTCTACCATGAGGGATTAACCCGATTGAAAGAAACTGAGTTCCCCCTACACCTCGTCGTCATGCCAGCGATCGTCTTTTTTCCCCACGAGATAAGTAGTCAGACCTAAGTTTTTGTCTTTGTCACTGTGTCAATTTTTGTTCAACTAGCTTTAACCCTTTCTCTGCGGTCATTTATAGCATTCTTCCACTCGTGCCCGAGAGCACCACCCCATCGCTCGACATCCGTTCGCGCAGCGCGGCGCCAGCCGTAGAAACGCGGAAGACGCCGGAGGGGTGGTGTCTCTGGGCACGACTGACTGACAGGCGATACGTCCTACGCAACTGACTGATGTATCGCCTGTCCTACGCCACAATCAGAGCTCTGGAATATTCAACCCCTCTGTGAGATTTTCCATAAGTTCCCGCATTGTTTCAGTTGACTTGTTATAGGCATCAACCATAGCAGCGGTAACCATGTCAGAGACTACATCTGCCTCTTCCGACATCAACTCCGGTGCTATTGTGACTCGCTGGGGTCGTTGATTACCATTGAGAACTACCTTTACCAGACCACCACCAGCCGATCCTTCTACCTCCAATTCTTCCAATTCTGCTTGGAGTTGCTGAGCACCTTCTTTAACCTGCTGAGCTTTTTTGAAAGCTTCAGTCAACTCTTTCATTTTGCCCAGACCGAAGCCAAATCCCTGTCCTTTTGACATAACTGCTTATTGATTGAGTATAATTTTGTTAATTTATAGCTTACTTTACCCACGTAAAGCGCTCTTGCCATCACAACGAGAAAATTTTCCTGCTTGATGTTTCGGCGGTGTCTCCTGGGTAGTGCTCCTAGGGGGAGAGAGACACCGAGGCTGGGTCTGCCACGAATATAGCCTGGGGTCATCTTGTCAACCTTTACGCCTGCAATTACTGATATCATACCTCACAAAGAATTAAAACTCTCCCATAATTTTCACTTCTGGCTCTAAACGGATAGACCAGCGTTGCTCTACTTGCTCCTGAACGTAGCCGATCAGCTTAAAAATGTCACTAGCTGTGGCTCCGCCGCAGTTAAGAATGAAGTTAGCATGCAGTTCGGATACTTGGGCTCCTCCTATTTTATACCCTTTCAGGCCCGTTTGCTCGATCAACCAGCCTGCCTTGTAAGGTTCCTGATTACGAAATACACTACCACAGCTAGGCAAGTGGTAAGGTTGGGTTGCATGCCGCTGCTTGAGATGGGCATTAGTCGTTGCCATCACACCGACAGGATCCCCCACTGGTTGCAATTGGAATGTCGCCTCTGTAACTAAGCTCTCGCCTCCTTGTAGCACCGAAGTGCGGTATCCGTAGCCCAAATCAGAGGGCCCCTGTTTTTCTGTCGTACCTGTCTGAGATAGCACCTGAGTGCTTACCAGTATATCAGCAATAGAGCTTTTGTGCGCTCCAGCATTCATCACTACCGCACCGCCGACTGTGCCCGGAATTCCCACCGCCCATTCTAGCCCTTGCCAACCCTGCCGGGCCACTTGCCGTGCTAGACGAGCGATCGGCACACCTGCACCTGAGATTACCTGGCTAGTCTCCTGGTCGAACTTAGTATAGCGGAGGTTGCGGGTACAGACCACCAAACCCGGCAGACCCCGAGCGCTCACTAGCAAATTCGAGCCTGCGCCTAACACCGTAATCGCCAATCCCTTTGACCTCGCCCAGGCCACCGTCTGCTGGAGGTCTGACAAGCTGTGGGGATCTATGTACCACTCAGCTGGGCCTCCCACTCTATAAGAAGTTAAATTAGCCAGAGACACCTGGGTATAAATCAAACATTTGCTTCCTGGTATGTTAATTTCCGACCGCTTCAGAGTGGTGTCAGCCATGTACGGTAGGCTTTTACTCTTGGCGAGCGTGCCTGGGGCCTTGGAGCCAGCGCTCCCCTTAACTTCTCGGGCCACAGATGGATCTAGAGGACGATCTGAAGAGATCTCCACCCGTCTAGTGCTTTGAGATTGGGTCTCCTCTTTCAAATCAGGAGCACTTCTTACATCTAATTTAACATCAATACAATTGGTGTGAGCAACACCATAATCTGCTTTTATTTTAGCGAGCGCTCCGCCACTGGCCCCAATTCCCTCAAGAGTCTGCGCACAGTGGGCTAATTTTGTCTGGGAATGTCCAAAGGCGGGGGGGTCATAGGAGATAGTCATAATCATCTGCTCTAATCAGTGAGATCAATAGCCTTAGCGAGGGTTGTTTTTATAACCACTAGCAGCAAACAGCAAGGCACTCCTATTGATGCCAAGTATCATGCCATATAACACTTTGAGCGCAGCAGGCCGCCCTTAGCTAGCCGATAGAATGCGGGATACCTCGGAAATTGCCTGATTCGCATTCCCGGCTCCCATAAATAGGGCCATGTCCCCTGGTCGCAGGATTTGGAGCAGAAACTCCGGCAGGTCCGTTAGTCTTGGCTGGTAGTGGACATGCTGGTGATACTTGGCAATTTCTGACGCCAGATTCTGACCACTGATTTTTCCCAGGTTTGGTTCGCCAGCGCTGTATATGTCAGTGATAACAACCAGATCAGCCCGCTCAAAAGATTGGGCAAATTCTGACAAAAAAGCCTGGGTACGGCTGTAGCGGTGGGGCTGGAAAATGGCAACCACTCGTCTGCTTGAGGCTTGCAAGCGGGCAGATGCTAGGGTAGCGCGGATTTCACTGGGGTGGTGGGCATAGTCATCAACTATACTAATGTCTGAACCAACTGAGTACACCTCGAAGCGGCGTTTTGCACCTACAAAACCCGATAGCGCTGCTGCAATAGTAGAAAAATCTAAGCCCAACAACCGCCCCACAGCTACCGCAGCTAGGGCGTTACTCAGGTTGTGCTTACCCAGCAGTCGCAATGACAACGGCCCTAAAATTTTGTCCCTCTCCCAAACCCTCGCCTTCATGCCATAGGCCCCATATTCCACTTCATCTACTCTGTAATCAGCATCCGCACTCACCTCCAGACTATAGCTAATCTTCGGTTGGATGTGCTCCCGTACTATTACACAATCGATGCTACCAACTAAGCTTTGACAACGCTGCGAGAATACCTGAAAAGTTTCCACCACCTGATTGAGCGTCGAGTAGTGGTCAGGATGATCTAACTCAATATTGGTAATCACCCCAACAACGGGAGAAAGCTTGACTAGGGTGCCATCAGATTCATCCGCTTCTGCCACTAGATAGGCCCCTTGCCCATAACGAGCATTTCCCGACCAGGCATCCACTTCTCCTCCTATCACAATTGTTGGATCCAGACTCGCTGATAGCAGCAAGTAACCAATTAGACTGCTAGTTGTGGTTTTTCCGTGGGTTCCCGACACAGCGATGCTCTGGTAATCTTGCATCAGGGCTGCTAGTAAATCCGAGCGATGAAAAATCGGACAACCTAAATCCATTGCCGCTCGATACTCTGAGTTAGAAGAGTCGATCGCCGTTGAAAAGACCACTTGTGGCCAGTTTGTCGCCAGTCTTCCTGGATCCAAGAAATTGCTAGTGCCCTCCTCCATGCCAACTGCTCTGTCGGAGGGGGCTACGGGGTTAGTTTGAAAGAAATCCAGGTTACTGGCGTCCTGACTGCCAAAAATATGAGCGCCCAGGTCTTGCAAACGCTTAGTTATGTCTGACTCCCTCAGATCCGAGCCAGACACTGGCAGCTTACGCTTGGCCAGAACGTAAGCGAGGGCTGACATCCCAATTCCACCAATGCCGATGAAATGAAATGGCTTGCCGCTGAAAGAAACTGTATTGAGCATCATATCTCCTTAGACACCACACCAATAACACGCGATATCATATCAAGAATTGCTTGGAATCTTCTATAGCTAGCGGGATCTTTGACCGGATTACCATTAGCTTTGTGCCCAGGGATTGGTATGTGGCCTCTGGGTTTAATTATTCGAGTCATTTTTTGGGACCGCAGAAATTGTTGTTTCATCTATGCCGCTCAGAGGGCGAAACTTCAGAAATAAGAGCAGCAATTTTCACGGACTCGCCCGAGGCGGTGGCGGCCATTAAATTGCCGCCAAACAGCAACTGCCTCGTTCCCTGGCTCCGCCTGGGAACGCACCGAAGCCAGTGATGAGCAGATCCTTGACTTGCTGGACCGGTTGATATCCGGACGCGACTGGTACTAGATTATGGGTCTAGAGACAAACATAATCTGGATGATACTGGCTCTCGGTAGCTTGTGCCTCATCATACTGGGGTAGCAAAAACGACTAGAACAAGGGGAACGGCCAGTAGCGCTAAAAATTTTTTAATGCTATATGAAATAATAGTCAAAGTCTGTGCTTTTTATGGTATCTTCAGATTTGAGCAGGGCAATGGCAATAGCGCCAGCACAATCTGCCTTGGGTTTAGAGCCGATAGGTGGGACCGAGAGTGCCGGCGGTTGCGGGCAACCCGATCGCATTAGACATTTATTGAGGATACAGAGGGCCAACAGTGATTAGAGTAGCGATTAACGGTTTTGGACGCATCGGACGTAACTTCATGCGATGCTGGATGGGCAGGGAGAATAGCAAACTGGAGGTTGTGGGGATCAACGACACTTCTGACCCTAAGACTAACGCCCACCTGCTGAAATACGACTCCATGCTGGGGACGTTCAATGCCGACATCAGTGCCGATGCCAACTCCCTGACTGTCAACGGCAAGACGGTGAAGTGCGTATCCGATCGCAACCCCTTGAACTTGCCCTGGGCTGAGTGGGGAGTTGATTTGATCGTTGAATCGACTGGGGTGTTTGTCACTGAAGAAGGTGCCTCTAAGCACCTGACAGCTGGGGCCAAGAAGGTATTGATTACGGCTCCCGGTAAAGGTGGCAATGTGGGCACCTTTGTCATGGGCGTTAACCACGAGCAATACAATCACAACGATTACAAGGTCGTCAGTAATGCTAGCTGTACCACTAACTGCTTGGCTCCCTTTACCAAGGTGCTGCACGAAAAATTCGGCATTATCAAGGGGACGATGACCACTACCCACAGCTACACTGGCGACCAACGCCTGCTAGATGCGTCCCACCGGGATGTGCGACGGGCGCGGGCGGCGGCGCTGAATATTGTGCCGACTTCTACGGGTGCTGCTAAAGCTGTAGCGCTAGTGATTCCAGATCTGAAGGGTAAACTGAATGGTATCGCTATGCGGGTTCCTACCCCTAATGTTTCTGTGGTAGATTTGGTGGTGCAGGTGGAGAAAAAGACCTTTGCTGAAGAGGTGAATGAAGTCCTCCAAGAAGCGGCATTTGGACCACTCAAAGGTATTTTGGAATACAGTGACCTACCTTTGGTTTCCTGTGACTATCGCGGACATGATGCTTCTTCCATCGTGGATGCTAGTCTGACGATGGTTATGGATGGGGATATGGTCAAGGTGATCGCCTGGTATGATAATGAGTGGGGCTACTCTCAGCGGGTTGTTGATTTGGCTGAACTGGTGGCTGAAAAGTGGCCAGCTTAAGGATTTGGAGATGCGATCGCCAATAGTTTAATCACGGAAGTGCTGAAAGCCCTGACTGAGGCTGAGAACCTCGTCGGGGCTTGTTTTGTCTGTATATACTAAACTTGGAGCCAATGAATCCTGGCAACGGGATTGAATCTCGCCGATAATGGCGGCTCCTTGGCCCAGCTGTTTGACTAACAGCTGGGCTGTTTTCGTGGGCAGACACAACAGGAGTTCAAAGTCTTCGCCGCCGTATAGGGCCCATGAGACTGCTTGCTGGGGTGAAACTAGCTGGGTGAGAGCTGCTGGTAGGGGGATTTTTTCGCGCGTTATTTTGGCACTGACATGACTGGCGCGACAAATTTGGACGATCGCGTCTGCCAAACCATCGCTGCTGTCCATGCCAGCTACACGGATCTGAGATTGGGTATCTAAAATTTCCCATAAGGTCGGTAAAATGTCTAGTCGGGGTTTGGGGCGCTGGTGCGCATTGATGAAGAAATCTCGTTCTGCTGAAGTCAGCTGGTGCCCAAGTTCTGGATGTAGCAGTAGTTCTAGACCGGCCCGTGAGGCTCCGTGAACCCCTGTGACAACTATGGCGTTTCCTGGTTGGGCTGCATTTCGACGGATGGTAGCTTTGGTGGAGACTTGACCGCAGGCTGTGATGGCTAGGGTGATGACGGGCGAGCGCACTATGTCTCCGCCGATTATATATGTATTGTATTGTTGCAGGCAGTCGGTCATGCCTTGATAGAGTCGCTCTACCCAATCGACTGGCGTGTCGCCAGCGATCCCCAGTCCGACGGTGATGCCTAGAGGTGCCGCTCCCATTGCCGCTAGGTCGGATAGGTTGGCCGCAGCGGCTCGCCATCCGGCTGCTTCCGGAGGCGTGGTGCGATCGCTAAAATGGACTCCATCTACTAACATATCTGTGGTGACTACTAGCTGTTGTCCCGGTGAAGTCTCTAGCACTGCTGCGTCATCTCCGATGATTTCTTGCGGACAGAAGCGTTGTAATCTCTCTAATAGTCCTTGTTCGCCTAGTCTGCTAATTTTCATGGATGCTTGTGGTGACTGCCATTTCGATTGTAGACAAGGCGGCGATGGTGATGAGTGCCGAGATTGAACGGCAGTGCGGGCAGCTATTGAGTCTGATTTTTCTGAGGTTTTGTAGTGAGGACTTCCGTCCTCACTACAAAACCTCAGTAGGAGCGCGGGTATGGTATATTGAAAGTAAGGATGCCTCGGTTCAAGGCATTATGCTGTCTTTGAGGTACTGGTTGAAACAGAGGCTTATGATTTTAGCAGAGAGTGACAAGATGACCACAGAACAGTTACTAGATAAATGGCAACCCAGACGAAGGCGAACAATTTTTAGCGTTTATCGATTCTATTTATCGCCAAAAACTGCCAACAAAATCTGCTTCTATTTTTGTGAAAATTGGAAGTAAAATTCGTCAATAAATTATTTATTATGGCATTCCTTTATTAACTACAGAAGAAGTTGAAAAGGAGAAAGCAGAACACGCCAGATGCTGAGGAGGTTATCTAGCAGTCTGTCGGAGAAATACTTCTGGTTAAAAGGCTCTCCTGAGTTTAGAGAAAAAATGTATCACAGGATACAAATATTTTCAAAAAAAAGGCAGAAATATTTGATGCGAGTGTAAACATAAGTAAAACTTATCACCCCAAACTCAGGAGACCCTGATGAAATGGATTTTAATCTCGATAAATTATTGAATTTTCCCAATGCAACTGTTGAAAGTTGCTCTATAATTGATGAGGT
>JACOMV010000079.1 GCA_014324065.1 Hormoscilla sp. SP12CHS1
CATGAAACCAAAGTTATCTGGCTAATGGAACCAGACCCGACTTTCACCATTATTGGTTTACGTCAGAACGAATCGCACATTGTTATAGAGAGCCTGAAGGGCTGCATAATCATTTGCATTGAGAGTCATTTCTTACTCCTCCAAAAAAGTTCCTCGTTATCTTGGGTCTCGCCGGTTCTTATGGCCAGCAATCAATATATTTTATCCGCTGACTCAATCTTATCAAAAATTTTACTTCCCCAGACAACCATTTTTGGTAAATTTGTGTGATTCGTTTAGCGTAAAATAGTAAAATAACTTGACACTAGTCAAAAAATGGAACGCTACCAGGGTTTCATTAGCCCTGAGAACTTATAGATGATGGTGGTGAAAGCCCACCCCTCCAGGTGCAGCAAAAACTGTAGCTGAGAAAATTGTGTCTTATGTGGTTGAGGCTCCCTTCGACTTCGCTCAGGGACCACGCTCAGGGACCACCTGCGCGGGCTATATTACATGCATCGTGTCGAGGCACCCGGCTATCAACTACAAGTGAGCGCACACAATCTAACCGGTGCCCACGTGAGTTCGGATCTCTGTGTTCCGAGTTGGGATCAAAAACCTCTCGGTTGGGGTCAAAAACCTCTCGATTGGGGTTGAAAACCTCTCGGTTGGGGTTAAAAACCTCTCGGTTGGGGTTGAAAACCTCTCGGTTGGGGTTGAAAACCTCTCGGTTGGGGTCAAAAACCTCTCGGTTGGGGTCAAAAACCTCTTGATTGGGGTCAAAAACCTCTCGATTGGGGTTGAAAACCTCTCGATTGGGGTTTTAACCTTAACAGTGAAGCACCGGTTAGATTCTAGAAGTACCCTAGAACTGCTCTAACTCGGAACTCCGAACGGAGAACTCCGAACTTCATTGGGTGTGGTCTTGCGCCCGTTGGCAACCGTTCACCGTTTTCTGTGAAGCGCATCCCGAAGCACGAGCGCCTAAGCAGCGCATCCCGAAGCACGAGCGAGTGCGGAGAGGAGAGCATGCGGAGAGGAGCAAGTGATGTACTTCTGGCCATAATTGAGGATGCTCTAAATATGGGTCCATACCCGGAAATGGAGATGGCATTGTTCTAACTCCAGATGAATTCTGTTTCTTCTTTCATTATACTTCTATAAATCCCACGCGCAAGGTGGAAAGGTCCCCTCGCGCTTGGTTGGTGGGCGGTGCCCACCCTACGAGTATTATTAGTCCCGGAGGCCCCTACACAATTTTACTTGCGATCGACCGGATGTATTATTATGTTTCCGAGACCACTTCAGATGTTTTGGTAGATAAAAGTTGCCTGACTCCAACTGTGATAAAATGAGACAGCAAACCCAGGGGGCCGACAAATAAACACAACACCAAAGAGTGCGCAGTCCATACTCCGGTTCCCTGTCCTTCTAAATAGATCCAGCGTCCTACAAATAGATCCATGACGAGGAAATGAACCCATCCTGCTGCTGTGACTTGCAGGTTGCCAAACGCGCTAGTAATATCGGCTAATTTGGGGTTGGACAGGGCTTTAGCGGTTTCTGGATCTATAGCACCTGAAAGCAAGTAAAGATACAGTGCCGCCAGTAACATAAAAGGAATAGGGGAACCGATAATCCGCCGAGTCACGTTCCAGTTGGGAAGGAGGATAATTAAAGCCCAAAAGGGTAAAACGAACAGGTTAGCACTGGTAAATAACAGATCGAGATTCATCATCTTTTTTGTAACCGCAGATCGCGCCGTTGTTTTCAAGTATGATATCACATATAGAAAAAAAATGCTAAAAACTGTAGGGTGGGCACCGCCCACCACCAGACCTTGAGTTCAGCCCTAGGGTGGGCACCGCCGAATCAACGGTTGCAAGTCTTCTCTGTCCACAACTATGCGTTTCTTGGACGATGTTACCTGCGATCGCTGGTAGCTTGCTGCCTCTCCATTGTCATCAGATTCTGATTATTGCGGCACAACTGGATTATAAGCAAGTAGTTTACCTTTAGAAACAACACTAACTCCTTCAGGGGCTTTAACTCGCCAAGTATCAGGCAAACAGCTAAAACACACTCGCTTAAACCGCTGGTTTGATCTAACCGTTTCCTTCAACTCAGTCACCAAAAGGCTATCATCCCTAACATGACTGACAACTGCTGGAGAGTGAGTGTTGACGATTACTTGACGAAGGCGATTGTCAAAACCAATCTCCTCTTCCACATCAGTGGCAATGTCTTGAAGTAGTTCGATCGTCTTCGGGATGCGATCGGGATGAATGCCGTTTTCCGGTTCTTCTAAGCACAAAACACCCTGTGCTTCTGAATCGAGTTCCAGCACTGCTAATGCCAGAAATCGCATGGTGCCATCCGATAATGCCCGCGCCGGATGGGATGTCCCGTCTCGATCGGTGACCATTAAGGTGAGGAGTTCGCGGCGATCGTCGCGGTCAATCCATACTTCATCTACATCCTCAATCAATTCTGCCAGACGATTAGCAATTCTAGCATAAACTCGTGCTTCTGCTGCCTCTACTTCATCAGATTGCCCTACAGATTGGTGATTTTTTGTATGACCTGCTAGATGATAGAGTGTTGAAGCTAGATGAGATCCATCTGTCCCTAATTTTGTAGGAGCAATAAATTCGCTACTGTGACGCAAAGATTAAGGTTCAAGCTGAAGTAGACGCCATGATTGCATTTCCCGCCGCGCTAGCAGCGCCGTAGGACTTTCGGCAGCATTCGTTACAGAAAGTACAGTCCGGGGAAGATTGACTGCTGACCTAGATAGAGCTCTGCCACTGCTACCACCGTCTTGATGGAGCTTAATGACTCTATCTATCCCTTTACCTTCTGTGGAAATAAAAGGGGCTCCTCTCCGTTGACCTTTTACTACGGACTTATACCAGGTTTTGACGTTGTTAAGAAACAGCAAGTGCTTAGGAGCTTGACTGATGTTGATGTGAACTAATTCTTCTTTCAAGAGTTCCAGCGTTCCTAGGGACCGGAGACTTTCATCTGCTTTGTAGGCGAGGATAACAGAGTATCTGAGAAAGGTAATAGTAGCTTTTGCCTTTTGTCCGAGATCGTCTACTCCCTCATAAGGCACGATCATTTCTGCTTCAAAGGACATTTGCTCAGCATATCGATCGCCGACGCGGAGGAACAAGCTTCGGACATCACCGGTTTTACCGCTTTCATCCCGCACGGATAAAGCAGCTTCGATGAGAGGCTGATCGGCCAAAGCACTCAAAAACCTAATAGCATCAAACAGATTAGATTTTCCCACCCCATTTGCCCCCGCTACACAGGTGAATGGTCCAAAACGGACATCAACATCGACGAGGTTCTTAAAACCTGAAACTTTTAACCTGGTTAGCATAATCTTACTCTTGCGATTACATTTTTTCGCCATTCGCCATTAACTACCGCAGTCCTTTCTCGCGCAACCAAGCGTCCAAACTGCATTCACCTCTGATAGCGGTGGTTCTGGGTTTTTGCTGTAATCTATTACCATAGTGTAATCCGATAGGTCATATCTCATTTAACAACCTCTGCAAATCTATTCTATAACTGGCTCCACATCTCCTGACTGCAAGGGTAATGGAAATGGGGGAATCACCTCTGGTAAGTTAAAGGCATATCAATCAGCCTGGGGACACGCTGCGCTGAGAATCTCTACTCACCAAAATCAGATAATATGAGTCAATATTATCGCTAAAAAACTGATTTCATACACGCGCACTTCTAGGGCGACTCGATATTTAGGACGCAGTTGGGGAGACAACAACCTAAAAATCTCACTAATCAGCAGATGATGTAATTCTGGCCATACTTGAGGATGTTCTAAATATAGGTCCATACCCGGAAATGGAGATGGCATTGTTCTAACTCCAGATGATGTTTGCTCTTACTTGTAATCTAGCATAATCTCAGGGTCTACTGCCAATTATCTTGACCCAGCAACATCTCTAGGTTTGGTTTCGTGCCTCTACCCAACCTACAACATTACTTAACACCCTGGGCGATCGCGCAACTTGAACCTACCAGCAGACTGATTGTAAAGTTATATTGCAAGATTTTAAGAAAAATTAAGAACTCGTTCCAAATCTAGTCAGAGCTGTAACATGAAAAATAAAGATAGCGAGGAAGATCATGGAAAAATTTAACAAATATAATTTCCGCTGCACCCTCACCTTTGGGGACATCTACGCTCAAATTGTCATCTGGTTAATCGTGATCATGATCAGCTTGGCCTCCGCAATGGCATTGATGGGCACCACTCGTCCTGCATACGCATTAGCTGCCGTAGGAGTCATCCTGGTATTGTCTCTGCCCTTTTTGCTGTTTGCCTTCGTCACCACCTTACTCAATCACATCGAGTTAATACCCGTACAGGAAACTGCAACGGCAACCGCTGGTGAAACCATGCCCACAGGCAAACCAGCCCAAGCTACAAGCTAATCGAGTTTTGCTGTCTCAAATCTCAAAAAATTCCCTGCCCATAGGCAGGGAATTTTTTTTGCGATCGCGATAGACTCAACAAAGAACAGGAGACACCAAACCCAAAATGCTCCAACATGATGTGATTATCGTCGGCGGTGGACTAGCAGGATGTCGGGCCGCTGTAGAAATTGCCCGCATCGATCCCAGCTTAAATGTGGCCATAGTTGCCAAAATCTACCCCATTCGTTCCCACTCGGTGGCGGCCCAGGGAGGTATTGCCGCTAGTCTCAAAAATGTAGATTCTCATGACAGTTGGGAAGCCCATGCCTTTGATACGATCAAAGGTTCCGACTATCTAGCAGACCAAGATGCCGTAGAAATATTAACACGAGAAGCTCCAGACGTCATCATCGACCTGGAACATATGGGAGTGTTATTCTCCCGCTTACCAGATGGCAGAATTGCCCAACGCCCCTTTGGCGGTCATAGCCACGATCGCACCTGCTACGCCGCCGATAAAACAGGTCACGCCATTCTCCACGAACTGGTTAACAACTTGCGGCGCAATGGCATCCAGGTCTATGAAGAATGGTACGTGATGCGGCTGATTTTATCCGCTGGTCGGGCTAAAGGCATTGTCATGTACCGCATTTTGGATGGCAAGCTAGAGGTAATACGGGCCAAAGCAGTCATGTTTGCCACAGGGGGCTATGGGCGAGTATTCAATACCACTTCCAATGACTTTGCCTCCACTGGAGATGGTCTGGCCATGGCCGCAGTTGCTGGCGTACCCCTAGAGGATATGGAATTTGTCCAGTTTCATCCCACTGGATTGTATCCTGTCGGAGTGCTGATTTCTGAAGCAGTCCGGGGAGAAGGTGCCTATCTGATTAACTCCGAAGGCGATCGGTTCATGGCCAACTACGCCCCCAGCAAGATGGAACTAGCCCCCCGAGACATTACCTCTCGGGCGATCGCCCGGGAACTGCGGGCCAGTCGCGGCATCGATCTTGATGGCAATGCTGGCGGTCCCTTCGTCTATCTGGACTTGCGCCACATGGGACGAGAGAAAATCATGTCTCGGGTGCCCTTCTGCTGGGAAGAAGCCCACCGACTAGCAGGCATCGACGCCGTAGAACAACCCATTCCCGTGCGTCCCACAGCACATTACTCAATGGGCGGCATCCCCGTCAATACCGACGGTCAGGTCCGCAGCAGCAATAGCAGTTTCGTAGATGCCTTCTTTGCCGCTGGTGAATCTGCCTGTGTTTCCGTACATGGTGCCAATCGTCTGGGCAGCAATTCTTTACTAGAATGCGTCGTTTACGGTAAACGGACGGGTGCTGCCATTGCAGATTTTGTCCAAAACCGCAAGCTTCCCGAACTAGACGAACAATTCTATTTAACAGAAGCCCGAAATCAAATTCAAGGTTTATTAGACCAGCAAGGAGAGTATCGAATTAACCAAGTTTGTCAAGCCTTTCAAGATTGCATGAGTCAGTATTGTGGGGTCTTTAGAACCGCAGAACTCATGCAGGAGGGGTTAAACAAACTGCAACAATTACAACAGCAATTCAGCCAAATATATTTAGACGATAAAGGCAGTCTTTGGAACACCGAAATCATCGAAGCCTTAGAATTACGCAGCATCATGATTGTCGGACAGACGATCCTCACCTCAGCTATCAACCGACAAGAAAGTCGGGGGGCTCATTACCGCGAAGACTATCCCCAGCGAGACGACAGCAAGTTCGGACAGCATACAATGGCTTACTATTCCCCCGCAGGCATAGACTTGAGTTATCTACCCGTAACTATGACCATGTTTGAGCCCCAAGAACGGAAATATTAAGGTGAACGATCAGTTGTTAGCAGTCAGTTGTTGGTGGTCGGGGTCAAGGTACTGGCCACCGTTCACTGTTCGCTAGTTTCGGCAGTTGAGGGATCGGACTCCGCTGCTAGCTGATTGATTTGCTCCTGGTACCGAACTGGTGCTAAGGAAGCAGCCTGAGAAAACAGAAGTTGAGCTTCATCAGTTTTACCCTGAGTTTTGAGGACAATAGCTTTAGCTAGCACGGGTCGAAAATCATTGCGGTCCTCTTCTATGGCCTGATCGTAGACCGCGATCGCCTCTGGGTAGCGTTGGTCCGACGCATAAACCCGTCCCAGCAGCAGTTTGATCGAGATAGTGTCCGCAGTTCCCGGTTGCAGCTGGTTCGCTTGGGTAGCCTGCTTGAGACTATCTTCAAGCAACTCGATTTTTCGGGCCGTCCGCGGACCGATCGCCCCTTGGGAATCTTTATCGGATAGCAGCAGGTTCACCAGTCCAAGCAGAGCATTCATCTGGCCGGGATGAGCAGCCAACACCTTTTGATAGGCATTGGATGCCCCCTGGCGATCGCCTATGTACGAGAATGCCTGAGCCAGCAACAGCCCGTAATTCGCCTCGTCCGGATGCAACTCGGCCAGTTTTGTCAAAGGCGCGATCGTCCCGGGAATATCATGTAACTCCAGGCGCACCTCTAGCAATCCTCGTAGGGCCGTCTGATTTTCTGGCTCCCGTTCTAGGACCAGTTCATAACCACGGGCCTGAGATGCCAACTCCCCTCGCCGGGAGTCCGTGAGGGCGGGATTTCCTGTCCCTGCTGCGGTCGTCTGGGCTGGCCGATTAGCTAGCTGTTTAGCCATCAAGGCATTACTAAACACCGGAATCATGGAAGATCCCACTAAGGCGGTAATTGCCACCACCAACATCAGATAGACTATCCAGTTAATGCGCTTTTTGCTCACGCAATACCCCTCGAACTCTGATGTCATTTTAACTCCTGTACCCACCGTTCCGGAAAAATCGGCATGTACTCCCCAGGTACTCCCCAGGTACTCCTGTAGTTGAAAAATTGTCTAAATCTGCCGGATAACTCTGGCATCACTTGCATTCAGAAGATAATCCCACTCGTCGAGCCGTTGTTGAGCAGAGCGCGATTCGCGCAGCGGAGGGGGCGTTACCCGGGGATCTGGCGCACAGACAGGCTACCGGTCCTGAGCAAACGGTAGTTCTTAGTTCTTCGGGCTGTGTTGGTAGTTTGAATAATAATGCTCGAAATTCCTACAGCCAAAGGGTTTGAACTAAGTTTACAAAACTTTACACGCCAGAGTCAAACTGAGGTCCGACTGCGAAGGTAAGTGAGCGTTCTCCCTCAAGAACAGTACAATAGGCAGACTAACGTAATCATCCTGACCGCTTGAATTCAAGTCTATGACTTCTGAGTCTTTATCCAAGGAAGAAAAATCTCGGGAATCTCAGCCAGCTGACGGTGGCCAAGAGGCCAAGGTCAGCCCGCCCGTGAAGGAAAAGCCAGCCTCACTGCATCCGGCACCGCCAAGACCTCGGCCACAACCGATTTCTCCTCCCAGCGAACCGAAGCAGTACCGAGCCATCGGCTTAGTCCGGGGTCGATATACCCCCATGCCGACACAATTCACCCAAGGCACCCTGACAGCCTCCGATGGCACGACGATCGATGCAGTGCTGCTCGGTCGGATCATAAGTCTGTTGAGGAAGCACATGAATCTAGAGGAAGAACACCTGTGGGTGGTCTATCCCCGCACCCGAGAGAAGGAACAAGATTTGCATACCCAAATTGTCGGGGTCTGGGATCCAGAAACGCTTGTAAAAAATCAGGTCATCGATAAAACCAAGATAGCTGATACCGCCCATTTTGAAGATGGCTATTTTTCGATTCGGGGTGAGGTGGTCTATAGTTCCCAAGAGAAAGAGGAGGTAGTTGTCAAGCTTCATCAGGCCCCCCGCAAAAAAGAAGAGCGCCCCAAGTCGTTCAAGCTGAAGCTCAAGGGCGTGCTCACGGGCAAGGTTTTGAATCACTTCTGGGAATTTGATGTTCAGCGACAGGGGAACGACCTGGTAATTCAGTCGGGCACTGCTATTGCTGCTCTGGCCAGCAAGTTCAAGCAGAAAAATAATTTTTCCAAGAAGAAGGGCCCCGGCGGTTTCAAAAAGCCTAAAGGCTCTCCACGTCCACCCGGTACTGACGAGTTACAATCATCTTCTGATTTTTCTGGAACGGTGCCTCGCAAACCCATCTCTAAACCCTCCCGCTCCCGCAAGCAAAACACTCCCGAATAGTTAATTATGCCTGAAATGGCACGGGCGAAAGAGAAATGCTATAGTGTCCGCCAAAAGGCCAGTTTATGCCCAAGGTCAGTATAACATAATCTCTTCTTATGTGGTGCTGCATTTAAGTCTCACAAAGCTAATATCAGCCTTGAGCAACTACAACATCAGCATCAGAAATGGAGATTACACCATCTTTAACGCTGAAGGCTACAGCCTGCAAAGCTCGAGCGCATTATGTTGAGAGCGCCTACCCAATCCTCGCAGCGGAGGGGGCCCGGAGCGTCCGCAAGCCGGGCATTTGTGAACTTTGGATCCGCCAAGTTTCTTGTGGACGTGACCGCATTTGGGGCAAGTTTTGCTAGTGTATGCTTCATTGCAACGAACAACCAGCACCCCTTTTCTTTTTGCCGCCTGCTCCAGATGAGAGGCAAATCTGCTCATAGCCCAAGTCAACATATTTCTAACCGACTTGCGATTAATCTTGCGGTTGGCTTTGACGACCATTTGCGAAGTTTGGTAAGTAGGTAAAAATATCAACTTGTAACTGTTGACAAGCAGACTCGCAACTGGGCGGTGCAGGTCATCCACTAGCGATCGGATCTTAAACCGCAGCCGTTCAATTGCCTTGTTCAACTTGTACCGCAACCGGTTGTTGACTTTACCAGTGGCTTTCATTTTTCTCCCAATGAGTTTGTCAAGGTGCAGGCAGAGCCGTGTAAGCCGCCCGATATCTCCCTTGCCAATCTCTAAAACGTTCTCGCCATCATAGCCAGTTAAAAAAGTGCGGTTTTCGGGGTCGAGAGCTATTACCATATCTGCGCCTGTAGTAACCTCCCGAACGTATTGGGGAAAACAAGCGAACCACTGTCCCGTTGATAAAGTAACTCAGTCCCGTATACACAGTTCATAGGCAATTCATAACCTTTAGCAAAACTGTAGGTTGCCAATCTTCGAGCGGAACCACGTTCCGTTTCGATAAGCTGTATTCTTAAACTGAATAGCTTGGGACTTATTTCTGCAAGAACGAAATCGTATAAAACACTTGCCACCATTAGCTTTGCGGGATTGACGACTAGCAGAAATCGTCTCGCAAACAGCTTCTTGTCTGGTGTTACCTAGGCACTTTGTCCACGACTGGGAAATTTTGCAACTGCTGTATGTACTGGTCTAAAGATTGCCCGGGTGAAAGCGAACGACTTTTATTGTAAAACTCTACGATTGTAAACCCAGCGATTGCTAGCCATTTTTGACAAATAGCATGTAATTCCGGCTCGGGAAATAACGGGATTTTAAGGACACTGTTCGGTCTGATGTTTTTGCTTCTCTTGAATGGGTTCTTCCCGTACTTTTTCGCTGATTTCTTTTCTGTACTTTCGCAAACCGTAGAGCCGAGAACTGAAACCGTGTCCGCTCGACAACTCAGTCCAGAACAAGCTCTTGTTCTGGACTGAGTTGTTGCTCGTTGAGAACCAGGAGTTGGACCGCATTGTATAAGCAATACCACTCAACCAGTTCCCATCCAAATCGACAGAGTCGGTCGCGGTGGGCAACGACAAGCCGCTGGATATCCTGCTTGACAATTCATTCCAGAATGGATTTAAATTGTCGCCGGATAAAATTGAGTCAAAGCAATAACTTTTCAAACAGACGCCGCTTTTGGGTATTGTCCGCGCAGGTACGCAAGTTGTTGCTTAAAATCGTCATGTTGGGAATGACTTGAGACCCTCGCATAACAAACAGTTGTAGTTGTTGGCAGTTCTTGCTGTCGCAGTCACCTCTGTTCCCTTTTGATGAATCTCCGCTGTCGGTACTCCGATATTTTACCTTCTCGTTCCCATGGTCTTCCCTCATCTTGATGTACTCCCAGAATATTAGCGGCTGGCGGCTGGTCTAAGCGTATTCATGATTCATTTATTTGCGAGCATTTATTACTCCTTTCTTACTCTCCGGAGGCTTAATTAGCTTTGTGTTTGTCATCATAGTCGCCGATGAACTCCACCCCAATTAGCAAATACACGGTAATTATCAAATATTTTGCCACCGCTACATGCCGATTTCGTACTGATTGAGCGCCCAAATATGAGAGATGCGTAAGTTTTTGGACACTAAGTCGCTGCTCTATTCAATTTCCATCTCCTGAGAACCAAACTTGTCTTGAGGTAAAAAAGACCGGTCCATTGGAATTGGGGCTACGGGTTCGGTAAGGGTAAATTTGCCAGCTGTAATCCATTCTTTTAATTCTAGGGCAACTTGACGGGAGAGAAAGATACTGGCAAGGGGGGCAACTCTAACTGCTTTGCCATCAATGGCAATCTTCCCGCTTTTCAGCTGGGCGTAGCTGACCAGTCCGAATGTGGGACGGACCCGGCGGGGAATGGAAAAATCTACTACAGGGGCGACTAGATCCTTGTCTTCAACGGCACAATGTTGTACGACGAAGTCGTGCAATACTGGTAGGAGGACGCCGACCCCCAGCATTAAGGAGGGACCGTAATTTTTGAAGTAGCAGGCCCTGACCCACTTTGGGTTCATTTGCTTGGCATCGCCAATCAGAGCCAGGGTGGCAGCTGGACCTACTGGTGTATCATTGGGGAGGCGTTTTTGTAAAGGGAAGTGCTGAGTTCCTTCCCAGGAAACATAACCGATCGCACCTCCTAATAATATCCGGCTGCCAATGCCAATCAGTTGCAGTTTGGGGTCGTTCAGTAGGGGAGAAATGGCTCCCGTGTTGGAGTAGACGGCGTTTCCCAGTTGCGGATGTAAGGGACCGAGGTAGGTAAACAGGGTGCGATCGCCTCCATTAACTCCCACAATAAAATTCTGGTACAGATTGCGAGGATTGTATAAATAAAATTGGTTAATGGTCTTGCTGCTAATTGTGGTTTCAAAGGAGGCTCTCGGGTAGCAATCTGTTGCCTGTCCGATCGCTCGCAGCTGCACTGATTTTCCCGCAATCAGGTCTTCAATCACATAAGCACCGCCATGTTCTCTGGCATCTTCCCCTTGTTGGGTATCCACTGGTTCGGTTGCTCCTATATATAAATCTACTGGCCCAAAACCGGAATAGGCCGGGATGCCATCTAACCAGCACTGGCGAATTTTGATCGGTGGATCGGTCTGTCCTAGGTTGATTATCGCTCCTGAAGACTCCATTGGCTCAAATGTGCCTGTGGCGATCGCATCCACTTCCTTGGCTGCCTGGGTGACGCCAACTTCTGCTACTCGCGCCTTTACTTCCTCTACCGTCCACACTACTGCCTGTTTGCGGTTTATTTTGTCGTTAATTTCGGCAATCGTTCTCATTATCCTTGCTCTCTTGTCCCTCGCCAGCCAAGCGCGATCGCTACTATTATCGTCGGCAGCAGCACTGCTGTCAAGGCTATAAGTCCTGTGGCAGGCACTGATAGCTGCGGTACCCAGTATTCCAAGCCTGCCCGATCGCGTAGCGTGCGCGCAGCGCAATCGCTATTATGAGCGATGCCATTAATACTTTGAAGATTGACCGCTATGAATGTTAATCGCATTGGTGCTAATGGTGAAAATATAGAAATTGTTCAGGCGATCGTCACTCTGGCTGATAATCTGGGCATGGATGTCTGGTAGCGGAGGGGGTCCGGAGCGTGGAGGGCGTGGAAACAGCCCATCAGCCTTCGCTTGTTGATGCTACTGATTTTATTACCACCCCATTGACGCCGGACCAGACTATCTAGGGGATCTGAGCTTCATGTGTTAAAATTCCGTCAGCGGATAAATATCTTGATTGCTGGCCATAAGAGCCAGCGAGACCCCAGATGACGAGTTAACTTTTTTAAGGAGACAAGAAATGTCTAATATACTGAATGCCGCAGATTATGCGGCGAAGGCTCTCCATTCGCTACAGCTCCGCCTGTACAACGTGTACAACAACGCGCTGAGCGGTCTACTCAACAGTATCAAGGCTTTGAGAGCATACGAAAAATTGGAACACCCTCCCTATGTGGTAACTGAAATTTCCGACAAGGAGGCTGGTGTCGGTCTGGAATTCAACCTCGATGTAAGCAATAACTTCGGCGACATCAACAACAACATTAATCGCTACAACGCCAGCGGTTTGCCAGAGGGTTTAACCATTAACTCCAGTAGTGGGGAGATCAGCGGCGTCCCTACTACTGTTGGCAGTTTTGACGTGACGGTAACGGTATCGGATGAGACGGGACGTTCCGTAAAAGATAAATTTGAGATTCAGGTACCGGGACTTAGACAAAATTTAAGCCCAAATCAAGCCGAAACTCGCTTTGTGAGCGGCAAATACATCAACATTGTTACCGA
>JACOMV010000080.1 GCA_014324065.1 Hormoscilla sp. SP12CHS1
ATAGCTCATAGCATTTACATCTCCAAATTTAAGTTCTCAAATCTTATTATAGCATAAATTTCTATTTTCAAGAGGTCTGTTGAGTTTAGGAACGAAACCAAACTCTATAGCAAGCAGAAATGATTGGCAAACTAAAAGATACCCAGAACCACTTCTGTGAAACCGGGTTTCTAAACTTTCACGATTGAAAATTGCTATACTATGTTCGAGCTATATTTTTGCTTATTCATCAGCAGCCCAGAAACCCAAAAAACCCGGTTTCTTAGCGGGTTTCTTAATAATTACCGATCGCCGATCGCGCCGCGCTGCGTGGCGCAGCCATTCTTCAAGCAGCTTTCAGGGCAAAAATCTTCTCCAACACATCAGCGACAACTTTATCGGGTGTCGAAGCACCAGAAGTTACCCCGACGATAATCTGGCCCTCTGGTAACCAATTTTCTTTCACTTCTAAATCCTCGTGCAAGGGTTTGTGTTCCAGGCGATTTCCAGGTAAAATCCGCTCCACACTGTCAATGTGATAAGAAGGAATATTGCGGGCGATCGCCATTTCTTGCAGATGAGTAGTATTAGAAGAATTGAACCCACCGATAACCACTATCAAATCCAACTGTTCTTCTACCAACAGCAACATAGCATCTTGGCGTTCTTGAGTCGCATCGCAGATAGTATTAAAGCTTTGGAAATGCCGATTTAAATGTTCCGGACCGTACTTTTTCATCATTATCCGCTCGAACAGCTTGCCAATTTGCTCCGTTTCGTTCTTCAGCATGGTAGTCTGATTAGCAATGCCAACCTGCTCTAAATCCCGATCGGGGTCAAAGCCCGCCGAACAGGCGCAGTGGAATTTCGCCATGAACTCTTGCTTGTCGCCACCATTAAGAATATAATCGCAGACATATTCTGCTTCTGCCATATTCAAGACGATCAGGTACTTATCTGCAAAGGAACTGGTAGCAACAGTCTCTTCATGTGTATACTTGCCGTGAATTATAGAAGTGTAAGCCTTTTTCTTGTGCTTCTCGACCGTATTCCAGACCTTCGTCACCCAGGGACAGGTGGTATCGACAATTTTGCAACCCTTATCATTCAGAAATTGCATTTCCTGGACGCTAGCACCAAAGGCGGGGAGAATCACCACATCACCCTTGTCAACCACAGAAAAGTTCTTTTTGCCTTCCGACATAGGGATAAACCCAATTTGCATATCCCGCAGATCCTGGTTAACTAAAGGATTGTGGATAATCTCATTAGTGATCCAGATCGGTTCCGTGGGGAAGTGCTGGCGAGTTTCGTAAGCCATCGCCACCGCCCGTTCCACACCCCAGCAAAAACCCAATGCCTCCGCCAGGCGGATGGTGACATCGCCGCGAGACAGGGTATAATTATTATTCCAGATTTCTTGAATCAGATTGCTTTGATACGCGGAGTTGATCACGCCAGCAACTTCCTCTGCGTGACCAAATCCCCTACGATGATAGTTTTCTGACTGTTTCAGAGCACGGGTAAATGCTTTAGTATCCATTGGCTATTGGCTTATTGTGAATTGCTAATTTTTATTATAGGTGATATTCAGATCCTGTGCCTATAAGTTAGGGACTAAATTTTGCAGTTCATCATCCACAGGAGTTTCGTCACGAGCCGCCGTAGCTCGTCGCTAGTGGGCCAACGTAAAGAAGATTCTGATTTTACCATAATTGATCTCCTAGATTATCGTACCCTTCTAAGCCGCAACTATTCCATTATAGCTTTCTATATTCTGTCTGGCACTCTCAACCGGGAGGATTTGCTTAAATTGAGAAACCCGGTTTTGACAAAAACCGGGTTAGAGGGCTATTTCCCTTCAAATGGCTCGAGGCAGATGAAGAAGTAACAATTGGTACAATTGTTACTGGAGCCGAGTACCTGTGAAATCGCCGTGGCTACCTGCCATTTCGCCACCGCCCCCTAGAGCACCACTTTCCTTGAGGAACCCACTGTAGGCTTCCATGCCATGTTCGGCAATGTCCAAACCCTCAAATTCATGTTCGCGTCCGACGCGCATACCCACAGTTGCTTCGATCGCCTTCCAGAAGATGAAGCTTGTAATGACTGTAAAGGCTCCGATCGCCACAATGCCAATGATTTGGTTGACCAGTTGCTGGGGACCGCCGCCATAAAACAAGCCCGACTCTGTATTAAAGAGTCCCACTGCAAGGGTTCCCCAAATACCATTAACCAAGTGAACGGAGGTTGCGCCCACCGGGTCGTCAATTTTGATCTTGTCAAAGAAGCCGACGGAGAACACGACAATGACCCCCGCAATGGCACCAATAATCACGGCGCCCGTGTAAGAAACACCATCGCAACCAGCGGTAATACCCACTAAGCCTGCCAGGATACCATTGATGATCATCGACAAGTCGGGCTTACCATCCTTGACCCAAGAGGTGAAGGTTGCGGTCACGCCCCCTGCAGCTCCAGCTAAATTAGTGGTTACCGCAATAAAGGGAACTGCCTCGTCCGCAGCTAATTCCGAACCTGGGTTGAAGCCAAACCAGCCGATCCACAGAATCAAGCAGCCCAGGGTAGCAATACTCATGTTGTGACCGGGAATGGCCCGGGGTTTACCGTCTTCATTGTACTTGCCGATCCTCGGCCCGAGCAAGAATGCTCCCACTAGAGCCGCCCAGCCACCGACTGAGTGGACAACTGTCGAGCCAGCAAAGTCGGAGAAGCCTATTTCGCTCAGCCAACCGCCTCCCCATAACCAATGTCCGGTGATCGGGTAGGAAATACCGACGATCAAGACGCTGAAGATTAAAAAGGCGACGAACTCAATCCGTTCGGCCACTGCCCCAGATACGATCGTGGCTGCGGTGGCGGCAAAAGCTACCTGAAATAGGAAAAAGACTGATATGGGCAAGCCTGCGGGAAAGGGATCGAGTCCGTAGGTCGCGGGGTCTTCACTGAGCAAGAAGAAGCCGCTAAATCCAACGAAAGAATTGCCCTGACCGAACATCAAGGCAAAACCCAACGCCCAAAATACGATCGTGGCGATCGCGAATACGATCAGGTTTTTTGCCAGAATGTTGACGGCATTTTTATGGCGACAGAAGCCCGTTTCTAACATGCCGAAACCAGCATTCATGAAGATCACCAGCACTGCTGCCACTACTATCCAGATGGTGTTTAATACCCCCTGAACGTATTCTGGAGTCAGAGGTTCTGCTTCTTGGGCTGTAGCTGCCAAACTCCATATCCCAACAATCAGGGCGGTTAGGGGAATGCATGCGAGCCAGCTATATGATAATTTTCCCACTCCTATTTTCCCTAGGATATTCCTGGCATCTGCGCTCAAAGATTCCCGAACTTTGCTATTTTTCAATTTGTTTTTTTGCATTAGTTTAGACATCAAAAGGAAAGCACTGACAATGGCAAATTATATCAGCTGTTAATTTCCATTGCTCACATGTATGAGCTGCCTTCTCACCGTTATCTTTAATCAAATGACACAGATGAGCGAGAAGCAAGATAGATAGATTGCATCAAGTCTTTGTCAGATATTCTGTATCTTGAGATACAGAATATTATTAATTTTGCCTTATAAAGGATTTTTTAAGACATTTGGCTGAGATATTGTTGATATCCTAGATCCTCCAGCCGTTCCTGCTTTGCCATCACTGACTGAGTGAGGGTTTGGCGATATTGCTGCACTCTCTCTTGTAAGTCTGGCTGACCGGTTGCTAAAATCTGCACGGCCAGCAAGCCAGCATTTCTGGCATTGCCGATCGCCACGGTGGCTACGGGGATGCCTCGGGGCATCTGCACGATGGAATAGAGAGAGTCCACCCCTTGCAGGTGGCGACTGGGTACGGGGACGCCGATCACTGGCAAGGGGGTGAGGGAAGCTACCATCCCGGGGAGATGGGCGGCTCCACCGGCACCGGCAATAATTACTTTTAAACCCCGCTTGTGTGCCTGCTGGGCGTATGTTACCATTCTCTCTGGCGTGCGGTGTGCGGAAACGATCGCGACTTCTCTTTCAATGAAGAATTCTTCGCAGACGGCGATCGCCTCTTTCATGGTGGGCAAGTCAGAATCGCTGCCCATGATGATGCCAATTAATGGTTGATTCATGTTATTACGTAGGGCGGGCGGATCGCCTGCCCGGAGGTTGGAAGAAGGTGAAAGAATATCAGATATATCTTATTAATGCCTTATTGCCTGGATACGAGTCTAAACAGATGCTTCGGATCCGCAGAGGGGCCGAGATCGCATCTATAGCTCCCATGAGTACCAACAAGTCCGATCCTGCGGCTACCCAAGTGCTAAATCTGGCAGGAGATTGGCTTTCTTTGGGTGGCGTCGATTTACAGATTAATGGTGCCTTGGGTTTAGCTTTTACTGATGTCGATTCCGAACACATTACCAAGGTCGGAGAAATTTGTCAATTCCTCTGGCATCAGGGTGTTGACGCTTTTTTGCCCACCCTGGTGACTACTGCCGTAGAAAAAATACAGCGATCGCTCTCTATTTTCTCGGAAATCTCCCAACAGCATAATCCCTATTTTGTTACCCCCACCTCCACCCCCACCCCCACCCCCACCCCCACCCCCACCCCCACCCTAAAGGGTGGGGCTACAGGAACGGAGCCCGCCTGCGCGGGCTTTGGACAACAGGGGGCCCAAATTTTGGGCGTTCATCTGGAAGGACCATTTCTTAATCCCGCCAAACGCGGTGCTCATCGGGCTGAATATTTATTACCACTAACAATAGAAAATGTCAAGCGGGTGCTGGGAGATTACCCTGGGGTGGTGAAGGTGATGACTCTGGCACCAGAATTAGATGCTATGGGTAAGGTAATTCCTTATTTACGAGAGTTGGGTATTACAGTGAGTCTGGGACATTCTCAAGCTACGGCAGCAGAAGCGAATCTGGCCTTTGCAGGAGGAGCATCAATGGTAACTCATGCTTTTAATGCTATGCCTAGTTTACATCATCGGGAGCCGGGATTGTTAGGTGCTGCCCTGGTTAATGATCGGGTACAATGTGGTTTAATTGCTGATGGTCGGCATGTCTGTCCGACGATCGTGGATTTGTTGGCACGCACTCGCCCCCAGGGGATATTTTTAGTTAGCGATGCTCTGGCACCTTTGGGATTACCTGATGGGATGTATCCTTGGGATAAGCGTCAGATTCAGGTGGAAAATGGTATGGCAAGATTGTTGGACGGAACCCTGGCGGGGACGACTTTGCCCCTGTTGGCAGGGGTGCAGAATTTGGTAAAATGGGGCATTCGTGGAGTGCCCGAGGCGATCGCCATGGCCACAGAAGCACCCAGACGGGCGATCGGGCTTTTGGGTTTGGTACCCGATCGACCTGCTTCTTTGCTGCGCTGGCATTTTGATGAATCGACTAGAAAACTGACTTGGCAGCGATTAGATACTGAAAATTGTTAATTGAGAATTTAAAATTAACAACTAACAACTTTTAATCGAGCCATTTAGCCTCGATTTCTCGGAGAGTTCCCTCCTGTTGCATCTTCAGCAGCCTGACATTTAATTGGCGCAGCAGGGGACTTTCAAAGGGCAAGGCAATACCATAGGTTTCAGTGGATACGGCAAAATTAGCCAGTCTCAAATCAACCTCGGGATGCTTTTGCAGATAATATTTGAGGGCCGGACTGTCAAAGACCACGCCATCAACTCGACCCGCTTCCAAGAGGAGGATCGCGTCATTGAGGTTATTCCTCTCTGTTAATCGCGCCTGATAATAGGTGGCCCATTTGACGCCCGTCGTTCCCGAAACAACTGCGATTGCAAGTCCTTTGAGTTCTGATGGGTCGCCTAAAAGTTCGCCTCCCTGGTGGGATAGGGAAAGAGTCAGGGTTGTGGCGATCCCAGCAGTCAGGGAAGAGACAGTGACCATCGTCAACACCATCCAGACACCCGCAATTAGGCGCCCGGCGATGGTAATGGGCGCGAAATCGCCATACCCCACCGTGGTCAAGGTCACCAGGGCAAACCACATCCCATGACCCACCCCGGACCAGTATTGGTGGGAAAACTGGTCGTTGCGATGCTTCTCCGCTAGCCACAGCAGATTGCCGACTAGAAAAATACAGCCGAGTAGTATGGCTACCGAGGAGATAAAGGCTACCCCGAAAAAGGGTCTGATTCTATTCCACAGAGTAGGTGTTTCCCTGGGCAGCACCACGCCGATGTCCGCCAGGAAGAAGGGTTGGGTAAAGGCCACCTTTTCCAGGCGATCGGCCGTAATGCTGATCGACCCGATCGCCAGATCTAGATCGCCGTCAACTACGGCTTTGAGCGTGGCCTCGGTGTTGTTCTGTAGTACGAATTCATATTCAATGTCTTCAGAGTCGGCGATTTTTTGCCAAATATCGATACTAATGCCTTCGAGATTAGAGTCATTATTAATCGCGAAGGGAGGTGCTCCGGCAATGCCTACCCGCCATTTCTCTGCCCGTGCTGGCATGACAGGGGAGAGGAAACAGGCGGCAATTATCAAAATGGGCCATCTGATTTTGCTCATGTTGACGCTCAATGTCACGGATAGTTAACTGTTTGAATCAACTTATGACTATTTTACCCACATTCCGCGCGTCAATTTGTAATATGCCAAGCAATACAAATAACTATACTGCACTAGGTCATAATTTGAGCTTTGTAAATTATTTTAAAATTCAGACTTAGCAGATATTTTATCTCTTATTTTTGGCGAGTATGAGCACTGTAAATTGTACTATAAATTGCCTAATTAAACGAAGCAAATATTTCATAATACCGGTAATATAAACATTGATTTTTTACCCATTTCCACAAGCTGCTCTCTATTCAGCGGTCTTGACAGCTTCAGGTACAGCATTAGTGACGGGAATGACAGGACAGACAGCGCCACTGTAATTGTAAGTGTCGAGGGTGCAAACCAAGCCCCGATAGCTGTTGATGACTCTGTTGCTACTAGAGAATGGATCCCAGTTCTCATAGATCTGCTAGCAAATGATTCTGACCCGGATGGTGACTTACTTAATGTTTTTGTCAGCACCTCAGAAAATGGCGGTACGATCGCCCGTGATGATAACGGCGCTGTCACGAGACAGCGAAACTCCGAGTAATAAACTGATTAAAAGTTAACCTAAATTGACAGTTTACCAATTATCCTAACCAGTCTGCGGACACAGCAAATTCGTAAAGTTCTTTTTTAGAGTTTCTCTTCCTCAACACAGCACTGCTAACATTACTAAATCCATATTCCCTCAGCAAGCTCATGTAAATCTGCTCCACTGGCACCAGGGTATCGTAAAACTTAGAATTTCCTACAATATAGTAGATTTTCGCCCCCGCTGCCAAAACTCGACTGAGGCGATCGATGTGAGTGGCAATATCGCGAAAATACTTGTGGACATAATTACCAAGGATAGGACTTTGAACGGAAATTTGTTCGATAGTATTCTCAAATCCTTCATGAGGGATTTTCATATTTCCAGGTTGCCACGATCGCAAGCGGGATGTAGCTATCCCCCAAGTGCCGCCAATTGCTTGCCAATCTAATTCTCCTGCTTCCCGCGCTGACTTAAGAAAACCCAACCAATACATATAGGGTCGCACTTCTCGGATATAACTCATCCTGTTAGTATAAGGAGGTGAAGTAATTACGCAGTCATAGGTTCTAGATAACAGGCGATCGAGGCAACGAGAATCTCCTTGATGGATGGTAACTTTGCTCAAAACAGGTAGCTTTGCTGATGCGGTAATCTGCTGGACTTGAGTGATAAAATCATTAATTATCATATCTCGCTCTTCTGGCAAAAACCTCTGATGATGCTTCTTAAATGACATCGATTGATGATTAAAAGCCGCATTCGACCAGTTAATAACTACTTTACAGAAGGCTATGAGACATAGTTTCACGGCGGCAGTTTCACCTCGGATGTTTTTCAGCCGATCAAAGAGATTTGCCAAGACGATCAATCTTTCTGGAAGCCACCAGCGATCGATATAATTGAGAGGCGGAATCCACAGATCGTCAACAGTCATATTCTGACATACTTTGGAGGCAACATCACGAGCTAATGCATTAGCTGCATCTAGTTCGTCAGCATGATAATGGGCAGTCTTTGCTGCTGCTAACCAAACTAAAAATGGATTTATTTCTACTAGGTCACTTTTGATTCCCAGTTCAGCACATACTAATCCTGTAGTCCCAGTTCCAGAAAACGGATCGAGGACAAATTCGGGTTTGCCTGTAGAAGCTAGCACATTCTGAACTATCTTGATTGAATAGGCAGGAGTCAGGCGCAGCCAACCATGCCTTCCTTGCTTGAGATTATGTTTGAATGTTAGATCGGATCTTTGAGAAATCATGTTACTGTGGTTACTGTAGCAGAGTTTGCAGGACTGATTCCATTTCCTGCCTAAACCTAGAGGAGTGACGTTGAAAGAAATCTGCAAAGTCGTAGTTCAGTACCTGACGGAAAAATTCATAGGTGGAATCTGTTGTCGCTCCTGTGATTGTACCATAAAGAATTAACCAGCGTGCATTTCTGTAACAGTAAGCAACGTTAATATCCATCTGTGTCGAAAGCAAAAGTATAACTGGTAAATATGCTTCTGAGTAGGCGGCGGCTGCATTGGCAATGTCAGCGTTCTGACGCTTAGAGTCTTTACTTTTATAGCCTTGCCTGACCTCAAAAACAGCTCCTTTAATAATTCTGCTCACATCCTCTGATACCTGTGTTGCTTGGCAAGCATTTTGCAGCCAGCTAACGACTCTTTGTTGGTGTGAAGCTAGCACAGCGGCTATCGGTATTCTGGCGTCAAGGGACAGAGTTCTGGTCCTCCCACTTGTCGCTTGAATCTGGTAATACCAGGTTGATTCTGCTTCTGTTAGACTAAGGGTATCCATGAAAATGCGTTGAACAAGCCGCTGACAACCAATACCAATTTGTCTATAAACTGATGTTATACCACCAGCAGCTTTGTGAGCAGAGTACATTAGATGTGAGTCTAGGCCAAACCACGAGTAAAAAGGGTCAGCCTGATACAGTCTTTGAAATTCTTCTAGCGTTAATCCTGCACCGCGACCAAACTTAGGTCTGTATCTCATACAGCTCAAAAGTGGGCTGGTTATGAGTCTGACATACTCTTCATCTCTGCTAGATTCAGTCATCACCCTTTACACTTAAAGAACTTGATATAGTAGATATTGTTGGGTTCATCCCAATGCAAGCAACAAAGCCCGCGCAGGCGGGCTTTGTTCATGTAGCCCCACCCTTTAGGGTGAGGGCCATCGCTACAAAATTGGCAACTTCATCCCGCGAATGGAATAATCCAACAATTCCATCGGATGCATCAGCGTCATTTCCTTTCCTTGCAAATGCTTCTTAATTTGCAAGGAACAACCGGGGTTAGCAGAAGCTATTAACTCCGCCCCCGTATTCAACAAATTCTGCACCTTTTGCTGTCCCAATTCATCGGCCACTTCTGGTTGCAGCAGATTATAAACCCCCGCACTGCCACAACACAAGGCGGCATCTAGGGGTTCCCGCAGCTTGACTCCGGGAATTTGCTGCAACAACTGACGCGGTTGCACGCTAATCTTTTGTCCGTGCAATAAATGACAAGCATCTTGATATACTATTGTTAACTCTCCATCCTGCAATGGTGAAAGTTGCGCCGTCAATCCTACCTCTGCCAAAAACTCTTGCACGTCCCTGACTTTACTGACAAATGCTTTCGCTTTTTCCCTATAATTGGGGTCATCTGCCAGCATATGTCCGTATTCTTTCAGGGTATGACCGCAACCTGCGGCATTAATGATTATATAATCTACTCCTGTCCCGGCAAAGCTGTCAATCATCTGTCTGGCCAAAGCTTGCGCCTGTGCTGTTTGTCCCTGATGTTCCGGTAGCGCCGCACAGCAACCTTGGGTTTTGGGTATCACAACTTCACAACCATTCGCTGTTAAAACCCGCACCGTAGCTTCATTCACGGGAGAGAAGAATAGGCGTTGCACGCAACCGAATATTACTCCCACCCGGTAGCGTTTTTCCCCTTTGGCCGGAATTATATCTGGTAATTTATCCCGGAAAGCACTCGAGTTAATCTGTGGTAAAATTGCCTCCATCGCCCCTAGGCGCGGGAAGATTTTGTTCAATAAACCTGTCGAACGCACGATTTTTTGCAACCCCAATTTCTGATAGAGATAGAGGGGCGCTAATAAGGTCCGCAAGCGGTTAGGGTAGGGAAACAGGTTAAAGATCAGAGTTCTCACCAGGCGATCGGGCAAACTGCGGGGTATATTGCGTTCGACTTGATGACGAGTGGCCGAAATCAGTTTATCGTACTGAACGCCAGAAGGACAGGTACTAACACAGGCGAGACAACCCAAGCAAGAATCAAAATGTTGAGATGTGGCCTCCGCCAAGGGGGCCTCACCTTTATTTATCCCATCCATGAGATAAATTCGCCCTCTGGGAGAGTCCATCTCTTTACCAATTACCCGATAGCTGGGACAAGTAGATAAACAAAACCCGCAGTGAACGCAGGCATCAATTAACTCTTGTTTCGGAGGGTTTTGGGCATCAAAACCTGGGTTAATATGGGGATTTTGCCGCAGAAAGTTACTTTCTTTAGCTGGCCTTAAATCATTTGTTACCTTTTCAGAAGTTTGCATTTTTTTTGTAATATCGATGTATGATAAGCTAATATCTATTGCCTGACCTATTGTAGCCCAGAAACCCGGTTTTTACAAAAAACCGGGTTTCTTAATTTTTCCATTGATTACATCCCACCGACAAAACGGTGGGGACTCAAGATATTTTGGGAATCGAACTGCTGTTTGATGCCCCGCATAATCTCTATTGCATTCCCTTTGTAACCCCAAACATCTATCTTTTGCTTTAACTCTACCGGTGCTGATAAAACTGTGAGGAAACCGCCTTTACTCGCCAGGTGCGATCGCATTTCCAGCAGTTGGGTAGACCGCAAGGCATCCGATCGCAACAGTCCCAACCCGGTGCGGGCATGAATTACACCTACGAACGCTGCGCGAAAAATCGAGGTTGCAGGCATTTTCTGGCAAAAAGTCAGTGCCTCCACAGCAGCAGTCGGTCTTACTCCTATTTTACAGATAATTGGGGCTGTTGCGCCAGATTTACAGATTGGTTCTCGTAATCCTTTCCATAGATTAACCTCATCTGTCTGTGAATACAAAATCCCCTCTAAACCCAGCGCTTGTCCCACTTCCAGCAGTCGTTCTGACTGTTGTTTAACGCTTTCTGCCATACTTTGGAAACGGGCAATTAATTTTATCCCCTCACTATCACAAGTCAGGTCTGCTGCTGTCGGGGTCAAGGCCGAGTTTAACAGAGTGCGGGTTGCTTTGTCTATGGCCTCCGAAGACCCTGTTAACACCACCGTTCCCGACGCCTCGGGTAGAGGATAAAGGCGCAGGGTAACTTGACTGATGACCCCCAAGGTGCCATAGCTACCAGTCAACAGCTTCATCAAGTCGTAACCCGCCACATTTTTCACCACCCGACCGCCAGCAGTGACGATTTTACCATCACTGCGAACGAAAGAAATGCCGATTAACCTGTCGCGGACGCTGCCATAACGCTGTCGCCAGCTACCAGTATCGGCAGTAGCAACGATCCCGCCAATGGTAGCATCTTCGGGATAGGCGGGGTCGAGGGCCAGAAATTGATTGTGACCTGCTAACATCTCTTCTATCTGGACAAATTTCACCCCCGCTGCTACTGTCAAGGTTAAGTCATCAACGGCGTGCTCGATCGCCTGGTTCAGCCGTGCAGTGCTAACTATAATATCTACAGGATGCACCAAACCTCCCCAGTCGATCTTACTCCCATTCCCACAGGTCAGTACCCGCCAGTTTTGCTCCGATGCCAGTTGTAAGACTGCGCCCAGTTCCTCTGGACTGTTTGGATAGACGATGACCTCCGGCGTCTCCCCTGGCGCTAATGCCCGTTGGAACCTTTCTAGTTGCCTTACTTCCAGGCGCGAGAAGCTGACCACAGATGATGGACTGACTATGCTTTCTAATTGAGGGGCGATCTGGTTCATTTTTTGAATATCATTTACTATCATTCATTATCCATTTTCCTCTCATATTGTCAAGAGTCAACTCTCATTCTCCATTCACAACCTACATTGAATGGCACTGACTTAAGCCGAAACATCCTCTTTGTTATTGCGAGGAGGGGAACGAGCGATTAACTCATGCGGAACCGAGTTAACCTCCCCCCTGAAGCGATCTCCCCTGTTCAGCAGCAGGAGATTGCTTCGGGGGGAAGAATAATAATCGACTCTTATCATCACACAGTATTAATAAATATTGGTATAGAAAATAATTTAAAATTCAGTATAATTATCAATTACATCGGCAACATTACCGCGCTATTATAGTAATTACAGTAACTCTTAAAGGCCAGAAAAAACAGATTGAAGTGAATGCTGTGATTAATCTTGGACCAGATACGAACCAGAATGACTTGTTGACTTCCTTTGTCCATCCTTTTGATGCAGGTTATATAGGGCCACCGGCGGACATCATTACTCCCCAAAACAGGAGTATCTCAGGAGTTGGGGTCAGTCAAGACATAATTGACATTAACGACATGCTGATGCCCTATACTGGCGAAAGCGTTTTACTGGATCGCGATCCATCTACAGATCCAATAACGGGTCAAGCTTCGGCTGCTGTCAGCAAGGTCTTGGCTACTGAACCTGCTTTTAATGAAGCCTTACCTGATTTTGACGAAGCCTTTTATCTAGCTCAGTATCCCGATGTTGCCGCTGTAGTAGCTGCTGGTGCTTTTGCCAGTGGACCGGCATGGACGATCTGAAGGTCGAAAGCCTAGATTTGAATCCGAATCCAAAAGTGGGACGGCTTATGATTATGATGAAGTTGAAATTAAACTTAGGACTTTTATCCCCGATCGACAAGTTGGGCTGGAGGACTTATTTGATGGATCTAGACTTGAAGATAGCTGGGAATTATTGGTGAACTCTGGTTTGATTAATCTGCCTGTTGGACTGGTTGGAACAATTCCTGTTGTAGGTCCTGTTGTCGGGTATATTGTCGAGGATATTGTCAATCGTGCTGAGACGACATTTATTCTTGGTGACGATCGCGATTTTCATTACAACTACGGAACACATAGAAGCGAACAAAAAGTAGTTGTAACTGCAGATCCAGCAGATCGAGATGGAAAAGTCAATGATCCTGTAGTCGAGTGGGGTACGTTTATGGCTGATGGTCCATTGACTGGAGGGATTATTGACATCGACATCCCCGACTTTCTCCCGCTTCTCCCGGATCGGATTCAACTTGGGCAGCTTGTAGATGAAGAGGGTACTTTAAAGCCTACGGATGACAATAACTCTGTTAAAGTAAGTCGTCTTAGTAATAACATAGTCAAAACTCAACTTAAATTGAGTGGAGGTATTCCATTAGTGCCAGAATGGCTAACTCCAGATATTGATGCCGACATTACGGTTGAAATTCGTCAAGAAGAGGGAGAAGAAGCTCAGTATCGAATATCAGGTTCACATGATGGATTCCCAGCATACGAGCTTTACATCAATGGTGAGCGAGTATATGAGCACGATCCGAGAGAAGCTGGAAAAGGTCCATTAGATATCCTTCCGCCGAATGATGATGTATCAGTACCTAATGAGGACTGGCAAGACGTACCTCGCTCTTTTGACGAAGTCTTTTATCTAGCTCAGTATCCCGATGTTGCCGCTGTAGTAGCTGCTGGTGCTTTTGCCAGTGGACGAGACCATTACGAT
>JACOMV010000081.1:0-13630 GCA_014324065.1 Hormoscilla sp. SP12CHS1
ACCGTTCGCAGCATCAGGAGCGATCGGGCCAATAGTTCTTGGTTAAGGATATATACCCAGAACGGGATGTATGTGCGCTCTTTGCGGGGGCGTTCGCTTGCTGATATCGGAACAAGTGGCAGAAGAACTAAACGAGCGACGTGGTATTCGGGGTTAAACGAAAATGAAACACACCTATATTGATTCGGGAGTGCTGATTGAGGCGATGCAAGGTAATAGTGGGACTGCTGTTTCCTTCCAAGCGCAAAGGATCCTGCTCGAACCCGATCGAGAATTTGCTTCCAGTATTTTTGTCAAGCTGGAAGTTCTCCCCAAAGCAACTTACTACAAAAATGCTGCTGAAGTCGCTTTTTACGAGGATTTTTTCAACTTAGTGGTACATTGGGCTCATCCAGACGATCGCCTCATGCAAGCAGCATATCAGCATGCTTGCGATTTTGGCATCGCTGCTCTTGACGCACTCCACGTCGCTGCGGCAATATCAGTCGGTGCGGAAGAACTAATAACAACTGAGAAGCTTAGCAAGCCAATTCATCGGGCCACTGGTATCACAGTTGTTTTCATCCGGCCAGCTTAACATCGGTGCTGCCTTCGAGGCGATCGTCACGTACCCCTGTCATCAAGTCCGTGACTCTGCAACGCCGTCACGTGACTCTGCTTACTGACATCAGAAGAGATAGCACAAGAACGGGCGAGCGACGTGGTATTCGGAGTTAAACTGTGCTAGACTAGCTCCAGGACAAGAAAATTGAGGTAGACAGTATGGAAAATCATGGAACCGAAACAGTTGTAAAGGATAACATCACCGCAGAAACTAAAATAAATGACCTCCAGCAAGAATTGTCTGACGCCCGGTCGAGAGGCGATCGCCCCGCTGAAGCCAAAGCCCTAGCAGACTTAGGGACAGCATACGGTTGGGGCGGAGAGTATGCAGAGGAGAATGGACAGGGTTGTGGAATATCGGCGCAGCTTACGAGCAGTGCGATCACTTTGAAGAAGAATTAGCTGCATTTACGCGAGCAGAAGAGATTACTAAAGAACTCGCAGATGCAGTTAAGACTATCCCGGAACCAAGCTTGATAAAATTACACGTGCCCAGCCAACTCGGACAAGACTTGTGGAAAATTCGCCAGCAAGTTATTGCCAGCGGGCTCCCTTTACTGACATCGGAAGAGGTGGCACAAGAACTAAACGAGCGACGTGGTATTCGGGGTTAAACTAAAATGAAACGTACCTATATTGATTCGGGAGTGCTGATCGAAGCAGTGAGAGGAACGAATGCTGTTGCCCTTAAAGCGCGGCGAATTATCACCGACACCAACAGAGAGTTTGCTTCTAGCATTTTTGTCAAGCTGGAAGTTATCCCCAAAGCAACTTACTACAAAAATGCTGCTGAAGTAGCTTTTTACGAAAGGTTTTTCAACTCTGTGGTACATTGGGCTCATCCAGACGATCGCCTCATGCAAGCAGCATATCAGCATGCTTGCGATTTTAACATGGCTGCGATCGACGCACTCCACGTCGCTGCGGCAATATCAGTCGGTGCGGAAGAACTAATAACGACAGAGAAACTCAATAAGCCCATTCATCGGGCCACAGGTATCACAGTTGTTTCCATTCAGCCAGCTTGACATTCGCCGTAGGTTGGGTTGAGGCACGAAACCCAACCGTTAGCTTTTGCTTACCTGCCATCTACAATCGGTGCGATCGCCCTTTCATCCATACTCCTATTGTCCCAAATATATTCTTAAGCTACAATAATAGTAGCCCAATTGCCATAGATGTCATGGAAGAAATATTCACCCTGAAAGACTTGCTAATCAAAGGCGATATCCCCGGGGCATTAGTCGTCGTTGAAGAACTGGAAGAAATGAGTCGTGACGATAAAATTAGTAACATTACCAGCTATGGCGTGATTCTGCTAATGCATCTAATTAAGCAGCAAGCAGCAAATCGCACGACTCGTTCCTGGGATCTCTCAATTGAAAATTCCGCCTGGGAAATTCAGAAGAAGAATAAGCGCCGGAAATCAGGTAGTTATTACCTCACTCCGGAAGAGTTACGCCAAACTCTCCTAGAAGCTTACCTAAAAGCTATCAAGAAAGCAGCCCTGGAAGTTGATGAAGGTGTTTATGATGCTGCTACCCTGGAAACTATGGTTGACAGAGAAGACATCATCGATCGCGCTTTACAGGTGATCGCCGCCGAGTCCGAATCTTAATAAACTATTCCGAGATATACAACTTCCCCAGGCGATCGTCTGAGGAGACAACTGGACCGCGTTCGGATCTTATATCCCATCAAGTAAGGGCGAGCCTTGTTTTAACTATAACAATGTCCACAAGAAACGTAGGGGTGCTGAACGGTTGCATCCCTACTTGTAATTGCCAATGACGCCATATATTTATTATGACATAATTTTTGGCATTGTCAACCCCTTCTCAATATTTTTTTAGCAAAAAATATCTGTATTTACAAATTATATGTTATCATAATATAATATTTTAATGTAGCAAGGTTGTAGCCGGGAGACAATACTCTGTGGTGCTAGAATAGGGCGATCGCCTGACAGCGCGAACAACTTTCCTTACTCCCAGGGAAAACGCTAAAGCGTTTACTACGAACGGTATAAATCAACTGTGAGGAAAATTATGACCCAAGAAACCGTAACATTGTCAATTACCATGGAATCCCTAGTCAAGGCGATCTCATCCCTCAGTCTGGAGGACAAGCAAAAGCTGTGGGAACTTCTCGAGTCAGAAATTGCCCAAGGAGAAGGTTGTTGGTAGATACAGGCTCCAGCTACACTATATTACGGGTAAATGTATTGAAATCTCTGGGTTGCGATCTGCAAAATCCTCTACGTCGCCTCCGGATACCAACAGGTGGTGGCATTATTACAGCCCCAGTGGTAATTTTACCTTAGTTTAACTGTCTGGGTCAATTTGTTGAGAACTTCCCGATCGTCGCTTACACTTTACCAGCGACGACTTTTACAGATGGTTTATTGGGGATGAACTTTCTCACCCGTTGTCACGCAGTTATCTCTGTTGCAGAAGCAGAAATTCGCTGTCCTCAATCTACCTAAGACCTGTTAGATAGTATCCGCGTAATTGACTTTAATATCCTAGGGTAAACGCTAAAGCGTTTACTACGAACGGGCAAACGGGGATTAATGGTGAATTAAATTTATCCGCCAATCTGAGACATCGTGCGCGCGTAACTTCCCGTCGTCCCAGAATCTCGCTGCTTGTAGTTAATCTCTGGTTTTATCCTCAGCAACTGACTCACTCTCTCCCTTAACTCAGCAGTATCTACCCCCTGACGCAGACCCGTTTTTAAATCAATTTGACCTGTTTCATTCAGCAGACAGGGTCGCAACCATCCATCCGCTGATAGCCGCATCCGGTTACAGCGATCGCAAAAACATTCTGACATCTGACTGATGAACCCGATCGTCCCTTTAGCACCGGGTATTTGGAATACATCCGCAGGACCATTACCCCGTACTTCCGAGGATATTAACCCCCAGCGATCGCCTATCCATTCTCGCAACTCGGACGAGGGTATCCACGCCCGATCGTCAAATAACTGCATATTCCCGATCGGCATAAATTCAATAAAGCGCACGTGCCACTGACGGTCGATCGTCAGGGCCGCAAAATCCAGCACCTCGCCGTCATTTACCCCGGGAATCACCACCACATTCAGTTTTAGCGGGTCGAACCCCACCTGATATGCCGCTTGAATCCCCTCCCAGGTTCTCTGCCACCTGCTTCTACCCCGATTTCCAATAATTTTGTCAAAAGTCTCCGGATCCAGGGAATCTAGGCTAATATTAATCCGCCGCAACCCGGCATCGTACAAATCCTGGGCCAGACTTGCCAGCATAAACCCATTGGTCGTCATTGCCAAGTCTTCCGTTTCCGGCAGCGCCGCTATATCCCCGACCAAATCTACCACCCCCGGGCGCAGCAGCGGTTCCCCACCCGTCAGGCGAAACCGGGTAAACCCCAAGGGGATAAACACTTCCTTCAGCAAAGTCAGGATTTCGCCATGAGTCAGTAACTGCTGTTGCCAGATATATTCCAGTTCTGCCCCTTCCGGCATGCAATATTGACAGCGGAAGTTACAGCGATCGATCAGACTAATGCGGAGATAATCGACTTTGTTCATCAGCACCAACGCCCCCGAGCAACGCTTTAACTTTTCTTAAGGGATCAATCTGCCTTTGGGTAGCAGTTCCATGTGCTATCCTAGCCTGAATATCCTTAAGGATTCATCTAAATTCTACAAAAGTTAGCTACCGGACAAATCCAGTGACTCTCCAGACCGTACAAGCGTCTCCAAAAACAACCTTGGGGGAACTGAACCGCCAGATGATCGTGATTCTCGACTTCGGTTCCCAGTATTCTGAACTGATTGCTCGTCGCATCCGCGAAACGCAAGTTTATTCAGAAGTCCTATCCTACCGCACCAGTGCTGAAAAACTACGGCTACTCAATCCCCAGGGAATTATTCTCTCTGGCGGCCCCAATTCCGTCTATGATGCCAATGCACCCCAATGCGACCCAGAAATTTGGCAGCTGGGCATTCCCATCCTGGGTGTATGCTACGGCATGCAACTAATGGTACAGCAACTGGGTGGGGAAGTGACAAGGGCTCAAAGAGGAGAGTATGGCAAAGCATTACTCTCCATCAACGATCCCACGGACTTGCTCACTAATGTCGAAGATCGCACTACCATGTGGATGAGCCATGCAGATTCTTGTATCAAATTACCCTCCGGATTTGAAATTCTGGCTCACACGTCCAATACTCCCGGCGCGGCGATCGCCCACCACGGGCAAAAGCTGTATGGCGTACAGTTCCATCCGGAAGTGGTTCACTCCATCGGGGGACTGGCTCTAATTCGTAACTTTGTTTACCATATCTGTCAGTGCCAACCCACCTGGACGACAGAAGCATTCATGGAAGAAGCCATCCGGGAAATCCGCGCTAAAGTGGGAGACAAGCGGGTGTTACTGGCCCTCTCAGGGGGCGTAGACTCTTCAACCCTGGCATTCTTGCTGCACAAAGCTATTGGCGACCAACTTACCTGCATGTTTATCGACCAAGGGTTCATGCGCAAATACGAACCAGAAAATTTGGTGCAACTGTTCCAGAAGAAATTTCACATTCGAGTCGAGTACGTACTGGCACGCGATCGCTTCCTGAAGCAGATCGAAGGTGTCACGGACCCGGAAGTAAAGCGCAAGCGTATCGGTCACGAATTCATCAAGGTCTTTGAAGAAGAATCAAAGCGACTCGGACCCTTTGATTATCTCGCCCAAGGCACCCTTTATCCAGACGTGATCGAATCCGCTGACACCAACCTTGACCCCCAGACAGGGGAACGAGTAGCGGTGAAAATCAAAAGCCATCACAACGTTGGCGGCCTGCCAAAAGACTTGCGATTCAAGTTAGTCGAACCCCTGCGGAAACTGTTTAAGGATGAAGTTCGCAAACTGGGGCGATCGATCGGTCTGCCAGAAGAGATTGTCCAGCGCCATCCCTTCCCTGGTCCCGGACTGGCCATTCGCATCATCGGCGAGGTGACCGCAGAAAGGCTGAAGATTCTGCGTAATGCAGATTACGTCGTCCGCGACGAAATTAAGAAGTGGGGGATGTATCATGACTTTTGGCAAGCCTTTGCTGTCTTGCTGCCCATCCGCAGTGTCGGCGTCATGGGCGACCAACGTACCTATGCCCACCCGATCGTCCTGCGCTTGATTTCCAGCGAAGATGGCATGACTGCTGATTGGTCGAGGGTTCCTTACGACTTGTTGGAGGCGATTTCTAATCGCATCGTTAACGAAGTCAAAGGCGTTAACCGCGTCGCTTACGACATTACTTCCAAACCCCCTGGCACCATTGAATGGGAATAGCACATCTCCAACTTTAGATCGATTAAGAAACCCGGTTTTCTGTAAAAACCGGGTTTCTGGGCAACTCACATCAAGAAGTCACACCCAGATCGGCGATCGCCAATTGGCAAGCGGACCTTAACCATTCCTTGAATTTTTGTGGAAAACAGCTAATTCTTTGTGGAAAAGCCCGATACTCTGTGGAAAACATACCTGTCTCGGCGTCTTCCCCGTGCTCTTGTCCTGAAGGACTCAGCACGGTCCAGACACCACGGGTTCATAGGCGATCCGATCTGACTTGTATTCTGGAGGTTATTGAGATTTATTTTTAGAGCCAAGAGATTAAATATGCTTCCCGAGCTAACTAATTTTTATGATATTTTAGGATGATGTAGGAATTAATTGTAATTGCTCAAATATGAATCAACTGAAACTAAATTTGATGGACGGTTCGGTGACCTTTGGCTTTACAGCCTCGGCGGCCCGGGACTTACAGGGGGCGATCGGGCAACTGATGCAAAGCCTGAAAGCGGCGGCGGCCAAACCGGCTAGCGGTAGCAGAGTGACTCCCCAGCCGCCGATGGAATATCAGTACACCGGCGATGTCTTCATCGAGATTTTCTGCAACCCCAATATCTACGCCAGTCCCTTTGCGGCTAAAGTGCTGATTACTCTGCGGGACGATCGCATCCGGGTGTCAACGGAAGCGGAACTAACTCGGGTGATTGAGGATCTGAACCTATACTTAGAGCAGGTAGAGGGGTAGACATAAATAACAGCCAGAAACCGGGTTAGAGGGTCCGACGCAGGTAATGTGGGCACCTGCGTCAGTTTTCTGTAAAGATAATTAATATATAAACCACCCTAGAGATTGGAGAAATCGCGGGAATCGGAGAAAATGGGAAACGAAAAAATAGTTCTTTTATCGCGTAGAGAAATAGAGAAGATGCGTCGGGCAGGGCGCTTGGCAGCGAAACTCCTAGACCATCTGGCACCAATGGTGCAACCGGGAGTCAGCACTTTGGAGTTGAATGACGAAGCGGAACGCTGGACCCAGGCCCATGGGGCAAAAAGCGCCCCCCTCGGTTATCACGAGTTTCCCAAGTCTATCTGCACCAGTGTAAATCACGTGATCTGTCACGGCATCCCCAATGGCAAGCAGATCCTCAAAGATGGTGACATCATCAATATAGATGTGACGCCAATTCTGGATGGTTACCACGGGGACAGTTCCAGGACATTCTTTGTGGGTACTCCTTCTCCCTTAGCGAAAAAGCTGGTGGAGGTAACGGAAGAATGTTTGAGAAGGGGGATAGGGGCAGTCAGGCCCGGAGGCCGCATTGGGGATATTGGTGCGGCAATTCAAGAGTATGCAGAGGCAAATGGCTTTTCGGTAGTGCGAGATTTTGTCGGACATGGGGTCCACAAGGTGTTCCACGCGCCGCCCCAAATTCCTCACTACGGTACGCGGGGTAAGGGCAAGCGTCTGCGCAAGGGCATAGTGTTTACGATCGAACCGATGATTAATGAGGGCACCCACGAAGCTGAGGTGCTGGCGGATAAGTGGACGGCGATTACGAAAGATGGGTTACTTTCAGCGCAGTTTGAGCATACAGTGGTTGTAACGGAAGATGGAGTGGACATTCTGACTCTGCGGGAGGAAGAGGCGGAATTAAAGATGGCGTCCTAAAAGGTTCGTAGTAAGGACTTTAGTCCTTCAAGGTTCGGGAATTAAGAAACCCGGTTTTTTGGAAAAACCCGGGTTTCTGGGTCACCCGGGAATCTACCCACCCGCTTTCATAGCCTTTATGTCTAGTCAAGTTTACTCTGAGAGTGCGGATGATTAATCATAATCCTGTAGGTTGGACTAAAAAAATGTTTGACTTGGCGCGGATTTGAGGATAAGCTATAACAATTATATTGAAACTACCATGCAGATTCCACAGGAAATCCAAACCATTATTGACAGACTCTATCGGGATTTAAACGAAATCGAGCGAGAATCTACAGAGGGACTAAAATTAACAAGAGAGATTTTGTCTCGTTTTCCAAATAATGCAATTTTAATTCAGGTTTTTGCACAGCAGTCTGCTATTTGTTGTAGAAAATTATAGAAGAAGGGTTGAGATGATTGTCGAGCAACTTTCAACGGATGATGTGCCTGCTTCTGTAATCCAAGAAGTGGGAGAAGATTTAGGAATAATGCTAGGTAGGGTTACAGAAGCTAAAATAAATGCAAATAGACTGAAAAACCGTTTGGAGAACTAACAATGAAACAGCAGATATTAAGCGAAGAACAAGTGGCAAAATTAGCAGATAGTCTCGAACTTGCCAAAACTATCGAACTTCAAGCCAAACAATTATCAGAAATGATAGAGGCGTTTGCTCTGAAATACGAACGTCGTCTGGCTGAAGTTAGATGGGAAGCAAGGCAAAAATAATCACATTTGTCCGGGTAGTCGCGGTTTGGGGTGGTGCTGCGATCGCCACCCCACCTTGCTTAGTTTTGCTCGCAGGAGAGAGATCGCCACTTCGATTATACCGTGACGGGAGGCATCGTTTCGCTTAAGGCAGGATTAAAGTTCTGGATTTTTTGAGAAGCATTCAGTATTTCAATGCCAATAGCATTACCTTCGGCATCGTAATCTATAATAACACCAGGACTTACTGCATCGCTTTCTTCAATTTCTGCTTGACTCCAATTAATCCTTAATACATCCACTTCAGCATCGTATTTAGCTTCCATCTGTATCCAAAAACAATGACTTCAAATTTCGATATCCACTGACAACTCTGAGGATTTCAATGTCTTCTCCCACCAAACGGTAGAGAAGAATATAACCGTCTATAGGAACTCCGCGTAACTGGGGGGCTAACTCTTCATAGCTTTTGCCCATCTGGAGAAAGTTGACCAAATTTTGGTATTTTTTTTCCAAGGCATCCAAAAAGCGATCGACAGCATCGAGACTGTAACCGGACAAATAGTTAAAAATCTCATCCAAGTCCTGTAGAGCTTCATCTGTTAACTTATGGGTACTCATCCTTTCTGGGACCCCTTGCTTGACTTAGTTTTTCTCGCAGTCTCGCCATCGCAATTTTACCATCAGTTAGCTGTCCCCGGTTTGCTTGTTCTATACTGATCGCCACTTTTTTTCTGGTTTCATCTAACCATTGTTGGTAATGTTCGTCGCGTTCCTCCAGCAGTTTAAACGCTTCGGCGATGACTTCATCGATAGTACCATATTTGCCGCTGTCTAGTTTTTCTCTAAGGAACTTTTCCTGTTGTGGTTTTAGGGTGATGTTCATTGTTTATCGAGGAAGATACTTCTCTAATAGTAGAGTCAGACAACTCTTCGATGTCGCCACCTACCAAGCTATCTGAGGACGGTTTATTTTTGGAAGCCGTCGCCAGCTTCGCGAGAACAGGGCTCTTTCAAGAACCACCGTGCTTTAGCCGGTAGTGCAAATCCCCTCTCCAGCCTCCTCCCTGGTGAGAGAACACTGGATACTTCTAATATAACTCCTTTTCATTCTCATGTCAACAACCAATATTTGTTTGGCCCTCGTCCAGAGCCCAGAGCGAGGTTCTGGCCCGACAAGAGGAGGTCCAAAACAATTCCCCCCATACCCCGAGAACTGAAGTCCTTACTACGAACGAAAGGCGATCGCAGCCGTCGGCTTAATGTTATTATAGATGAGGTAGTGAAAACAGAATCTATTCTAGATCGCAGGAGTCAAAGAATGGCAATTGTCAGGAGTCCAACGGGTGAAGGCAAACACCAGTATGTCTACGGTGCTGTCGATGATGACGGCAATATCATGTTTGGTGAAGGATTCAAATGTACCAGACTTTCTGCCGGATCCTACGAAGTCAAATTTGAGCAACCGTTTGTCAAACAACCAGGCGTAGTCTGTACAATTTTGGGACAGACGTGGAAGACCGTCGATCTATCGATCGCCATTGCTCGGATAGATATGAAAAAATTTATATGCTTCACCACAACGCCGGAATTGCCATTTGATTGTGCTTTCACTTTCATGGCTTTCGGTGACATAGAATAGGAGAATTTGACATCGCCTCTGATTTTACAAGTCTGTTAACAGCCTGGCTTTTCTGAGAATAAAGGCGAGTACAGTCTCTTCTCGGGAAATTATATCAGCCCGGCCTTCCATCCCAGATTTAATTTTACATTCTCGTCCGGGGGCAGTCAATTTCAGGCTTTCAGGGGCGATCGTCACTTGGAAGTTGCCAGCAGCAGCATTCTGGTCCTGAGTTTCAGGGGCGATCGCATCTGGAGAAATAGCGGTGACGGTGCCAGGGAGGGTGCCAAAATCGGGATAGGGACAGGCGGAGACGCGCATTTGCACTGTTTGTCCGGTTGCGACTTTGCTAATATCAACTGATGAGACCAAAGCTTTGATTGCTAAGGGGGCTTCGCTGGGGGCAATTTGGGCGATCGTCTCTCCGGGACTTACCACTTGGCCGCTGTTGCGGAGATGCAGTTCTTGGATAATGCCCGATGCGGAGGCGCGAATTACTGTTTGTTGGAGTTCTGTTTCCGTTTGTTGGAGTTCTTTGCCGTCCCGACTGAGTTGATTTTGCAGTTCCACTTGCCGCTGCATGAGGGCTTGCAGTTCTTGGTTTAATCTGGCCGAGGTGGCTGCACCTGCGGCTTTTTCTTGGGCAACTCTTTCCTTTGCTATGGCCACGGTGGCATCGGTGGGATTTTGGGCAGAAGCGGCCCGTTGCAGTCTCGCCAGGGCCGCTTCTATGGCTCTTTCTTGCTGGGAGATCGCCTGTTTTTGTGCTTCTACGAGGGCTGTTTGGGAAGCTGTAGCTTGAGCTTGTTGCTCTACTGCTAATTGTACCTCTTCAAATTGGTCTAGGGCAATAGATCCAGACTCCACTAAGGGCTGATAGCGATCGCGCTTTTTCCGGGCCGCCTGCCAGGATGCTGCGGTGGACCGCAAGTTCGCCTCTGCCGATTTTAACTCTGCCCTTTGCTGTTGCAATTGCTTTTGGGCTTGTTGAAAATTCGCTTCTGCTTCCTTCACCTCCGCTGCCGAGGTTATTTCTCTGTCTTGTAACTCCCGTTGGGCCCGCACCAGTTCCGCTGATGCTGAGGCGATCTCCCGGTTGCTGCGATCGCCTTCTGCGGCAATTTGCTTCCCGATCGCCTTTATCTGGACATCTACAGAAGCCAGTTGCGCTGTCAGTTGACCGATATTTCCTTGCAACTGACTCTTTTGAGTTTGCAGGCGTTCGTCATCGATATAGGCGATGATATCATCTTTTTTTACTCCCCGATCGTCCTCAACTTCGATACTTTTAATTGTCCCCGCGATCGGGGACTGGACTAGGCGCAGTTCCCCCGAGGGACGAATGGTTCCTGGGGCTTTGATCGTGACCTTGTATTTGAGCATGGCCGAGAGGGCGATCGCCGATCCAAAGGCAGCGAGCAGGACTATTCCTCCGAGAGTAGTCCAGTTGCTAAGAGGAGGTAAGAATTCCTCTGGGGTAGCCGGGTGAAGAAATTGGGGATGAGATTCGTCGAACATTTTATTTACAGGAAATTCTCTGTTATCATATTAATATAGCAGAACCATATGAGGAAATATGAGGAACAGAAACAATCCAATGCCCTACGATAATTTATGCAAATATCTGTGCGAGAAATACCCGGACGCCTTTTCCAGTTGGATATACGGACAGCGGACCAGGAATGTAGAAGTGTTGAAAACGGAATTGACTATGGAGCCAATTCGGGCAGACTCGGTGACATTTTTACGCACCACCGAGCGGATATTGCATCTGGAATTTCAGCTCCAGTTGCCGCAAAGGAAACCCATGCCACTGCGGATGCTAAACTATTTTGTACGGCTGCATTGGGACTACGAGTTGCCCGTTACCCAGGTGGTAATTTGGCTGAAACCAACAACCAATCCGGCGGTTTTTGAGACTCAGTTCAAGCTAGAATCGACTCAACACGAGTATAAGGTCATCCGCATTTGGGAGGAATCACCGGAAATATTCTTGCAAGAGCCGGCGTTATTGCCACTGGCGACATTGGCCGCGACGGAGAATAGTTCCGCATTGCTCGGTCAGGTAGCCCAGCAGGTGAGTAAGATAGAAGAACCTGCGGAACGAGACGAAATTTCAGCTTGTACTCAGATTCTAGCAGGATTGAGGTTTAAGAAGGATGTAATTCGGAATTTTTTCCGGGAGTAAATTATGCAGGAATCAGTGATTTACCAGGACATCATCCAAAAAGGAATGCAGAAAGGGGTACTAGAGACAGTTACGCTCCTACTGACCGATCGCTTCGGTGCCCTTGACGAGAATTTGCAACAGCGCATTGAACAGCACCCTCCCTCTACCCACTACTCAGTTGCAGGATTTGGCACGGGCATTGTTCAATTTATCTTCGGTCACAAATTTGGTGAATTGGTTACGGGAACGGCAGATGTAAGCTAAGAACGGGTGGGCAATCGCCCACCTTGCTTGCTAAAAGTGGGGTTCCCTACCACGATCGATGTTGGGTGGCGCTGGCGATCGCCCCAAGTAGGGTATGAGTGAGATAATTAATTTATTATGGAGATGCTGCCGAGGGTCGCGAGGGTAATATAGAATTGTACTATCTCTTTGATGGCAGGATACGTGCCCCTACAGGAAATGGTGCCCGGATGCAGACAATAAATGCGATCGCCTGTGGTCGGAACGCAGATTTCATTGGCGATCGCATCCTATTCCTGACATGTATGGTAGGGGCACAGGTATCCATAAATCAGCGATCTAAACCGTCAAGTATCTATTGCCGTGCCCCGGCCCGACATTCGCGTAAGGATGGGTGACATAAAATCAGGATATAAACAGCAAATATATCTATGCCCCGACAGAAGCGATCTGTTGGATGACATAAAATTGGAGATCGGGCATCGGGGGGCGATCGCATATAATTTGGACACAGATAACATAGGAGATCGCCATATTTACCAGGACGAATGACTCAGGAGAGTATCGGAGATCGCCTGGGAAATGGGTAAACCGGGACAACGATCGAGCCAGAAAAACTCTCCTACGGGGTTAATTTCCAGAAAAACATGCCGATCGTCCGGGGTGAGAATAATATCGATCGCCCCGTAATGCAAGCCAAAATAATCCATCAATTGCAGCAGTTTTTCGGACAGTTCCTGAGGCAAATCATAGGGTTGCCAATCATTAATCAAGGCAAGTCCCCGCCGCCGCCAGTCGTAACGGGCTTTCTGGGATTTCTGGGAATCAATGGCAGCAGTAAATATTTGCTGGCCCGCGATCGTCGTCCGCAATTCCAGGGCCTTAGGAATTAATTCCTGAAAGGTCATCGGGCAAAAGCGCAACCCTTCTAAATCTTCTAGATCCTCTGGTTTTACCAAATTGGTAAACACCACTTTTTCTATATCTTCCTCATAGATAGCAAAGGAAGAAAGCATCTTCACGATCGCCCCCTGGGGGCATTCTCCCACGAACTCGCCCACGGCAAGAGGATTATTGGTGGTCAAGGTTTGCGGCGTCTCGATCCCCAACGATCGCGCCACTTGTAATTGTAGCTGCTTATTGCTAGTTTATGGAGACAAAGCTTATAAGGATTATCAATTAGAAGATTTACTAAAAGAGTCGGCAAAGATCAAATTAAAACCTTTGCGAAAAAAGAATTCAAAAAGAAAAGAATCTCCTTGTTTTGAAT
>JACOMV010000081.1:13720-14466 GCA_014324065.1 Hormoscilla sp. SP12CHS1
ATTCATGCCGTTACATCCAATCGCGCGCGCAGCGCTAGGATTTGAATTGAAAATAATTCTCTTTATCATCGCTTTTTGTCTTCAATTTTTATAGGTCGCAACTTAAGTTAGGATTAGTCATTTTCCAAGTCCCAATCTTCTCCATCTAAAACAGAGAACTCTGTTAACTCTGGATCCTGCAAGAAATCCTCAGCGGTTGCAGCTATAGATGCAGCTAGCAATTTGTGACGTTCTGCCTATTGTTGCCTCGCAATTTCTTGGAGAGATAGCTTTTCTCCTATGCTAGAGTCTGGTTGTTCCCGATCAACTGTACTTTCTGCTTGGCCTTTTGCCGCAGAAATTCCACAAAGTCTAGTACCTCCTGTTGCTTCTCAGGCGGCAGGACTCCCATATTCTCTAGTACAGCAAGCTTAATGTCGATTACTTGTGGGCAGGTCATGGGATTTATTTTCCTTTACTCACTATAACATTGATAAAGTCTTGCCCTCAACCAGGTTTCTCTTGCGTTCGTTAACATTAGATCGAAGGTTTTGACGATCTATCTAGATTTTAATTATAGCCCCATAGGTGTCAGGTGAGCGGTGCCTACAATCTAGCCCGCGCAGGCGGACTTTGTTCGTGTAGCCGGACCCTAAAGGATTCTGTTGGCGAATGGGGGCTTCGCCCTATTGTACCCCAAGGAGAGCCAATCATCAGGTTTTGAGTTACGATAGATCGGAAAGCTCACGCCGAGACATGGGAGAGTG
>JACOMV010000082.1 GCA_014324065.1 Hormoscilla sp. SP12CHS1
CCTCAGGCAGCGTTGCGCTTATCTCAACTTAGACTTTGCCTGAGTAAAACTACTTACTGCAAAAGTGAGATGCTCCCGAGCGAACGGGCTTTGTATCCGCCGCCCGCGCCAACGCGCCAGCGCCAGCGCCGACGTCAGCGTCAACCCCCACAGGGGGAAGCCAGCAGAAGATTAAAAAAACTCAAAGTGCCAAGCCAAATAAATCTAAGCTAAATACTGTTAAAATAATGCTGTTGTTATGGTGGCTATGGTTAATAGGAGGTGTAGTAGTACCTACATTATTAAATGAACGAGTCAAAAATAAGCAATCAGAAGGAAAAATATATGTAGGTTCAATGAACCGCGCACAGCACGCATAAGTAGGTGTGCATTGGTGGACTGTGTTATGTAACAAATTGTAAACTAGAGCCGGTTCAAACCCACGGCTAATAGCTAAAGTCGGTTGAAAACCGACTAAAAGCCTTATCGAGAAAGTGTTTTTCCTCTCGTTCCCAGGCAGGAGCCCGGGAACGAGAGGAAAACGAGAGGAAAACGTGGACCTTACCCTTTCTCTATAAGGCTTTCAGTGGGTTTTAACTCACATCTTGCACCATTCTCAATTAGAGGCTCCGCCTCTAGAACGAGTTCCCAGGCGGAGCCTAGGAACGAGGGGTAAATGAAGGTAAAAGACCTTTTCTATAAGGTTTTCAGTCGGTTAAAACCCACTTTCGCCTGGAAAACTGGCGGATCCTGGTAACGGGTTTTAACTCACTGCGGGCCAGGAGACCAATTGAGAATGGTGCAAGATCTCAATTTTAAACCACTTTCGCCTCGAAAACTGGCGGATCCTGGTAACAAGGTTTGAACCCCCGGGTGGGCCTTTCGCCTCGAAACCTGGCTCCCCCTGGTAACGCCCGTGGTTAAAACCCACGGCGGGATGACAGCACAGCGAGTAAATTATCTGTAAAGAAGTCCTGAAAACGTTATGTCACGTCCCAAAATCCTGCAAAAGAATCAATCTTATAGCTTTCGCTCTTATTTTGAGCTTCCCTATGACACCGATGATATATTAGCCGAATTAGGCTATAGATTCCAAGTTCAGAGATTATCCCTACCTCGTTCCGAGATAGAGTTACCCCGCCTGAACGATATCAAACAACTGTTGGAAGAGATTCTCCCATTTGTCAGTCTTTCCAGCGAAACCGCAAGGCGGGAATTATTAGTTGCTCCCTTGATAATGGAAATTGTCAGACTCTGCCATTGTCAACTGCGCATCGAATATCCTGTCAATGTCAGTTCCTGGTTAAAAGGAGACTTGGATTATTTGTTGCGATCTTCCCGCCAAACCGTAACAGTCATTGAAGCGAAACGGGACGATCTGACGCGAGGGTTTACCCAACTAGCAGTAGAAATGATCGCCCTGGCCCAAATGGAAGAGCAAGAAATCCTTTATGGTGCCGTCACCATTGGGGAAATCTGGCGATTTGGTTTCTTAGATTCTCATAGTCAAACCATTACTCAAGATTTACCCCTATACAATGTGCCCGATCGCCTGTCTGATATCATGTCTATTATCCTTGGCATTCTCACAGACAATTGAGAATTGCTGATTGAGAATTGCTAATTGAGTAATAACCAAGTCTGAAAAGATTTTTTCTTGTGAACTATAGGCGGGCGATCGCGTGCAGTAATTATGGGCGATTGCGCTGCGCGCACGCTACGCGATTGGGTGCAGGTGTAGTCCGGGGCACGGCATCAGTTAATTGATTCTTTCACCCGATGGTTGACCGATGCCGTGCCCCTACCGACAACGGGCGATCGGGTGCAGGTGCAGTCCGGGGCACAGCGTCAGCGTGTCAGTTAATTGATTCTTTCACCCGATGCCGTACCACTACTGACAACGGGCGATCGTTAACTAATGCTGTGCCCCAAGGTGAGGGCGGCACGCAGTATACCTTAATTCTGAGAGAATTGATTCTTTTGTGTTTTGTCAATTATCCGCTTAAACAATTCAAATTGTTGTTGTTCTTCTTCTCTAGTCTGGGGCGGATGGAACCATATTGCTTCCGAGTCGGGGATACGACGACGATAGAGAACTCGCAAAGGTTCAACCTCCTCCCGATGCGCAAGTGCATAGGCGATCAGTTCTTTGTTAGTCATGACTTCAAAATTCTGTTGCATTCAAGAACCTCCACAGTCCGTTAGGTGGTACTATGATTTGCAGGTCTTCCCCTGCCAAAATAAAGACAATTCCCGTTTGAGCGTCAAAACGGAATAACTGGATATCCCGGTAACAGTTGGACAACATCTGACAGACGCGCACACAGGCAATAGCTTGTTCTGCTGTTGGGTAAATGGTCGGATATCCTTAATTATGACACAGATACTACAATACTATCACTATTCTAGCATTGCAGGCATAGTCTTTAGGAACGATGGAAAAATTATTACTCAATATTTATCCCTAGACAGTGCCCGATCGCTTATAAGATATCATGTCCATCATCCTTGACATTCTCACAGAAAATTTCCAATTGAGAATTGCGAAGTGCCATCAGTAAATCGCCGTCACATATATACCTGTATTCCTGAGATCGCCCAACTGTTGGCCAATTTCATCAATATTCTGTCCATCAGCCAATAGTTTACCATCCTTGAGAGCGATCCAGCGTCCTTTATATTGCATCCGATTCTGTTCGATCCAGTCTTGATTCATCTGCGTATCTCGATAACGAGGTGTGTCGCCATCGACCGTTACCACGGATGGTGCCAGCAGGTAAGCTAATTTCTTTACCTCCTCGCGATCGGGATACTGCTCGCGCAGTTCGGTGGACAGCTTTTGGGCTGCATAAAAATCCCCTGCCAGCAATTGCGATCGCATCGCCGTTACGAACTCTTCTGCGGTGCTGTAGGTTAGCATTGTGCTTCTCCCACATTGTTTATATTATCATAGCATGTTTTTTTGCTTCTGCAATAAATAACCCTAACGCCGTGCAGCAGTTTCCTAGTTTCTTATGAAGATTCCAACACCGTAATAAATCGATCGGGCCTTGCATCTATATCCCCATGAATCCAGTATAAACAAAAAAACCGGGTTTAATGCTCTAGTATCAACCCGGTAATTACGTTCATATGAAGAGAAAGTCAAATGTCAACAATCAAAACAGGCCGTTAAGGCCATGCCTAACTTCAAGTATAGCACCCAAAAACCCGATCGCGTCTATAGCCAGCCCAAATTATTTGGCAAAGCAATTTTCGCGAAAAGCATTGTCCAGTAAGTCTTTCAGGCGCGATCGCCCGCATAAGCACTAACCGGTTGTTGTCAATAGCGCCCCCAAAAGCTAACAGGGGGCGACTGGGGGTTTTCGTACCAGGGAGGGCCCAAACAACCAAACAACATCTCAGAAACAGGAAAAAATAGGGCGATCGCGTGAAGCTATTGGGAGGTTGGCTTGACGTGCATAACCAGCGATCGCGCCAACAACATCTGGAGGGTTGGATTTCGTGCTCCAGACCCAACCTACGACTAGCACCGGTCCCAACCGGTAGGATTCCCGACGGACTCCCTAAAATTTTGACATATTCCAACTCATATAGTATAATGCTGTGACTGCGGCTGCCCAGCGCTCGCCGGTAGAAGCTAGTCAGTGCCAGAGAAATGTAACAAAACTTATAGTTTTCTCAGATACCGACAGAGGTAGCCTAAGATAAACATCATTACGCTTTTTAATAAACAGCGTGGTCAACCCAGATTAATCTAGATCCTGAGTTCGATCGGATCCACAAATCGGTCGCGGTGAAGATCGATCAGCCAGCATTAGGGAGTAGAAGCAGGGTGCCCAGTGGCACGCTTAACTCAGATAAAGAGCAAAAATTAGAAGGGAGCTGATGAGGAAGCATGAGTATTAAGGCAAGTGGTGGCAGCTCAATGGCCCGCCCGCAACTGTATCAAACCGTCGCAGTTTCGACCATTTCCCAAGCGGAACAGCAAGACAGGTTCTTGGAAAAGGGGGAATTAAGCCAACTGTCTACCTATTTCGATTCCGGTCTCAAGCGCCTGGAGATAGCAGCACTGCTAACGAAAAACTCAGAACTGATAGTCTCACAGGCCGCCAACAGGATTTTCACTGGCGGTTCGCCCCTGGCTTATCTGGAAAAGCCACAAGAACCGATGATGACTATGGCAACCGCGACGGCGACTGCTGGCGAGAAAAAACAGCAAAAGCAAGCGCAACTGGGAACTCAAACCTATGTGGAAAGCGCTGGCGGTGGCGGTGCAGGAGTGCGTGCTGGCTTGGGCGGCGGTGGCATAGGTCGCGCGCCAGTAGGTTTCCGACCGATCAATGTATCCCGCTACGGTCCAGCAAATATGACCAAATCTCTGCGGGACATGAGTTGGTTCCTGCGTTACGTTACCTACGCGATCGTCGCTGGAGACCCCAGCATCATTGAGGTGAACACGCGCGGACTTAAGGAAATAATCGAAGGGGCTTGCTCTACAGATGCGACAATAGTAGCCCTGCAATCAATGCGGGCGTCATCAGTAAGATATTTCAAAAAGGACCCAGATGCAGCCGCGATCGTCACCCAATACTTCGATATTTTAATTACTGAATTCAAAGCATCCACTCCATCCAACAAGCTGCGCCAGCGGCCCAGCACGGACCTACAAGGTCTGGAATTGCCGCAAATATATTTCAACGCCGCCGAACGACGCCCCAAATTTGTCATGAAGCCGGGGCTGTCAACCACGGAAAAGCAAGAAATAGTCAAAGCAGCCTACCGGCAAGTATTTGAGCGGGACATCACCCGGGCCTATTCCCAGTCACTATCCTATCTGGAATCCCAGGTCAAGAATGGTGACATCTCCACCAAGGAGTTTATTCGCCGTCTGGCAAAATCTCCCCTGTACCGCCAACAATTCTACGAACCATTCGTTAACAGTCGGGTAGTAGAACTGGCATTTCGCCATATACTCGGTCGCGGGGTCTCCAGTCAAGAAGAATTCCAAAAATACTTCGCGATCGTCTCATCCGGAGGACTGCCAGCCCTCGCGGACGCTCTGGTAGACTCTCAAGAATATGCGGACTACTTCGGCGAAGAAACAGTCCCCTACCTGCGGGGGTTGGGACAAGAGGCCCAAGAATGTCGGAACTGGGGACCGCAGCAAGACCTGTTCAATTACAGCGCGCCCTTCCGGAAAGTTCCTCAATTCATCACCACTTTTGCCTCCTACAATCAGCCCCTACCAGACCAACACCCCTATGGATCCGGCAACGACCAGTTGGAAATTCAATTTGGCGCGATCTTCCCGAAAGAAACCCGCAACCCCAGCAGCAGCCCAGCTTTCTTTGGCAAAGATACCAAGCGCTTGCTAATCCGTCGCGGTGCTGGCATAGAAAACCAAAACAGCAACCCAGCAGCACGCGGGAAAGGCCCTGGTTCCCTGGGTCCGAAACGGTTCAAGCTGGATCCAATTCCCAGCAAGGGCTCTAGCAATGGCTCGAACATCAAGTTCACGGAAACTTCCACCCAAGCAATAATTCGAGCTTGCTACTTGCAGGTATTTGGCCGGGATGTCTACGAAGGTCAGCGGCTGAAGTCAGCCGAGAACCAGCTGGAGAACGGCGATATTACTGTCCGGGAGTTCATCCGCATGCTGGCAAAATCAAACGTGTTCCGCAACATGTACTGGAGTAGCCTGTACGTGATGAAGGCAGTGGAATATATCCATCGGCGTCTGCTGGGACGGGTAACCTATGGCCGTCAGGAAACGAACAAGTATTTTGATATCTGCGCTAAGCAAGGTTTATACTCCTTGGTGGACGCGATCGTGGACAGCCCAGAATACGGCGAAAGTTTTGGAGAAGATACTGTACCCTACGAGCGGTATGTGACGGCAGCTGGTGTGGCCATGCGTTCTATGGGAATGGGGAGTCTGCGGTCAGATATGGGTACAATACCCAAGCAGTCGGAAACGCCACGGTTTGTGGAATTGGGTGCTGTAAAAATGCGGACGGAACCGGAGGTGCAATTCCGGATCAATCAAGGCGTCAGCAAGCAGCGCGAGCAAACTAAGGTGTTTAAGCTGACCGAGACCAAGGATCAAGTGGCGTTTAAGATCCTGGTGGGGGCAGCTTATCGGCAGATATTCGAGCGGGATATTGCTCCCTTTGTGGTCAAGAATGAATTCACCTCTCTGGAAAGCAAGCTACGCAACCAGGAAATCAATGTTAAGGAGTTCATTGAGGGCCTGGGGTGTTCGGAGATTTACATTAAAGAGTTCTACACGCCTTATCCGAATACTAAGGCGATCGAACTGGGGACGAAGCACTTTTTGGGACGCGCCCCCCTGAACCAAGCGGAAATTCGCAAGTACAATCAGATTCTGGCCACTCAAGGGATTCGTGCTTTCATCAACATCATGGTCAACAGCATGGAGTATCTCCAGGTGTTTGGTGAAGATACGGTTCCTTACTATCGCTACGAGACTCTGCCAGCAGCAAACTTCCCCAATAGCGAGAAGCTTTATAACCAGCAGACGAAGCAGAACGATCGCGTGGTGGTGCCCAGCTTTGAACCGGTAGAACCGCGCCTGGATCCCTCGAAGTTGCCCCTGACAGGAAAGGCGATCGCCGATCGGGCCGCAGCAGCACGGAAGCTAGCAGAGACCAAGGAGTTGGTCGCACAAGTGGGTCGCTCGGTTAACAGTAGCATGCAACCAGTGGCTTCAAAAAGCCCGCAGATAGCCCGAATTTACCGAATGATGCCCGGTGCGGCGACAGCGGAAAAGGAAGCGGTGCTCAATGGGCTCTACTCTCAGGTGCTGGATCTATATGGAGCGCCAGTGCCAGAAAACCTGCGCATTAAAGAGTTGGAGGCCAAACTGTTGGGCGGTCAAATGTCAGTGCGGGATTTCGTCCGGGCCCTGGCAAGCTCAGCAGGATACCGCGATCGCTTCGGAACCCATTATCCCAGCATGAAGGTAGTAGAATTACTTTACCGGCATCTTCTGGGACGTATACCGGCAATGGCGGAAAGCCAGCAATATCAGAATTTGCTAGCCGATCGGGGACTGTCAGCAGTTGTAGAAGCGATCGTCAATAGCCCAGAGTATGGGTGTTACTTTGGTGCAGATGTGGTGCCTTACAAGCGTTAAAGCACCGGTGATAATGGCAGTTCGGGGGTGAAGATAAAGGCCCCTGAACTGCTACAGAGACTGCCAGGGAAGCAAAATCAGGGTAAATATTAAATATTGTGAAGAAGAGATTGAAAATGTAACCGAGATGCAGGAAAATGAAAGCTGGGTAGGAAGCTATTAGCTGGGCGCTCAGGACTAGCCCATGTGCGGGAGCAGTCGATGTCTCCTCTTGGGTGCTCCTAGCGTTCCCAGGAGATGCAGAGCACCAGGAGACATGGAAGCGGCGTCAAGTAAAATAGCCCCAAAGCCTTGGTCCAAGCCAAGTGAAGACCGATTTGGTTACATTAATTATTGGAGGAATCCACGCATGAGTATAGTCACGAAATCAATCGTGAATGCAGATGCTGAGGCCCGTTATCTCAGCCCAGGTGAACTAGAGCGGATCAAAGGCTTTGTCACATCAGGCGAACAGCGTCTGCGGATCGCTCAAGTTTTGACAGACTCCCGCGAACGCATCGTTAAGGAAGCAGGAGACCAACTGTTCCAAAAGCGTCCAGATGTGGTTTCTCCCGGTGGAAATGCCTATGGTGAAGAAATGACCGCTACCTGTCTGCGGGACATGGACTACTATCTGCGTCTGATCACCTACGGAATTGTAGCAGGCGATGTCACCCCGATCGAAGAAATCGGTCTGGTGGGTGCCAAAGAAATGTACAAGTCCCTGGGAACTTCCCTGGATGCGTTAGCAGAAAGCGTCCGCTGCATGAAGGGTGTCGCCGTCGGGATGATGTCTGGCGACGACGCTGCGGAAGCAGGCTCCTACTTTGACTACGTGATCGGTGGTCTGCAATAGGACTGCAATAGGAGATATTCCTTTCCCTCGGACGACGCACAGAAGCGTCAACAGAAAGTTCGCAAATTTAGGTAACTTCAAAGAAGCAAAACAATGCAAGACGCAATTACCGCTGTAATCAATTTCTCTGATGTCCAAGGTAAGTACCTGGACACTGCCGCCCTCGACAAGCTGAAAGGCTACTTCCAAACGGGTGAATTGCGCGTGCGGGCAGCAACAGCGATTAGCGCTAATGCAGCCGCGATCGTCAGGGACGCTGTGGCCAAATCCCTGCTATACTCTGACAGCACCCGTCCCGGTGGCAACATGTACACCACCCGTCGCTATGCTGCTTGCATTCGCGACTTAGACTACTTCCTGCGCTACGCCACCTACGCCATGTTGGCAGGAGATCCTTCCATCCTGGATGAGCGCGTGCTCAACGGCTTGAAGGAAACCTACAACTCCTTGGGCGTGCCCATTGGCAATACAGTGCAAGCCATTCAAGCGATGAAAGACGTAACGGCTGGCCTGGTGGGCCTAGATGCCGGTAAGGAAATGGGCGTCTATTTTGACTATATCTGTTCTGGCTTGAGCTAGGAATTTTTCCGTCTGCCTGGCCACTCATTGAGTCTGGGAAGTCGAAAGTGAGTCCTAGCCCGTTACTAGCCTAGGGAATGGGTTGGATCGGTCTAGGATTGACTCTTGACTCCCAGACTTTAAGATGTAAAATTTAATAAGTTCTATAGATTTAAGCTTTTCAGCAAGTAATAAGGAGAAATAGACCCATGCGGATGTTTAAGATTACAGCGTGCGTTCCCAGCCTAACTCGGATTCGCACCCAGCGGGAACTGCAAAACACATACTTTACCAAGCTAGTCGCCTACGACAACTGGTTTCAGGAGCAGCAGCGGATCATGAAAATGGGTGGCAAAATTGTCAAGGTGCATCTGGCGACTGGTAAAGTAGGAGCTAACGCAGGGCTGATGTAAACGAAGCTTTTTGATTATACTGCGAAGGTTAGGAACTGCGCTTATTTTAGCCGCCAATATGTCATTGCGAGGGGGGAGATAATTGGGGTCTCCTCTTTGCTGCGCTGCAAGCTTCGGGATGCGCTCATGCCGAAGCTTTATTTTTGTTCTGGTCCCTATACGAACTTCTGGTCTGGCTATGCGCTACCGCAAGTATGAGAAGAAACTCTCACGATTGCAATGGCTGAATCGTCATAAGCAGATTGGTTCGGCTAATTGGAAGTATTCCCAAGTTAAGATAGCCCGTTTGCACCGAAAAATAGCCAACATCCCTAAGGACACATTGCATTTCACATCCTATCTAGCCAAAAACCACAGCCGAATAGGAATAGAGAACCTGAATGTGTCTGGTATGATGGCTAATCACAAGCTAGCGAAAGCTATTGGGGACATGGGCTTCCATAGTTGGAGTACAAATGCCAGTTGTATGGATCAACCTTAATTGTGGTTGACCGATGGTAATATCCCTCAACCAAGACCTGCAATATATGTCCACACCGAAAAAGACTCAATGTCCTTATCTCAAAGAGTTTTCCGGTGTAACAACTGTGGTCTGGAAATCGATCGGGATTTCCATTAATTTGGAGATAGCCGCCAGTTAGGTGGTGTTAGCCTGTGGACTGGATGAGTGCCGACACTACCAGAGTGAAGCAGGAAGTAAGTTCCAAAGATGTCCAGTGGTGGGTAACTTTGGGTAAGTCTTATGTAACGGCATACTACAGTTACTGCTTTGGGATCCCCCCTCGAAATGACGCCTTCTTCTCCCTCGTTCCCACGGCTCTGCCTGGGAACGTGCGCTCGTCGATCCTTTTCAAAGTGTATCAGCAGATTCAGCAGGGCAAATCTTCCTTGACTTTTGCCTTTTTAAGTTTGAAGTTTTGGTTCTTCCCAATAAGGGATGCTAAAATGATAGCTGATTTGCCTGAAATCCTTTCTCAATAAGACTTCCAGCGCCAATCCCCTTGCAGATCAGTGCAGAGCAGTCGTTCTCGAGCAGCGATCGCCTCAAACCTATACGAGGCAAGGCTTTGATGTTTTTTTGATGATAATTTAGCATACTATTTCACGAAGAGCCGAAGTTTTATTGATAATGCTAGGTGGCTTAATCAATTTTTTCAATCCCTCGGCAGAGGAATGGACAATGGAAGCCCGACTGCTGCAGTGGCTGACATTTCTGTGGCTGCTAGTGGGGTTGGCGGTGTTGTTTAGTGCGTCTTATCCTGTAGGGGATGCCGACTATGGTGATGGACTGTACTATTTTAAGCGACAGTTGCTGTGGGCAGGATTTGGCTTAGTAGGATTCAGTCTGACAGTCAACACGCCTTTGCGATATCTATTGAAAATAGCCCAGTGGTTAGTATTTTGGGGACTGGGGTTAATTGTGGCCACAATAATTCCAAGATTGGGCACGACAATTAATGGTGCGACGCGCTGGCTATTTTTTGGTTCTTTTCCCCTGCAACCTTCAGAGTTGATTAAACCATTCTTGGTGCTGCAAAGTGCTAAAGTGTTTGGTAATTGGGAACAGTTGACTGTGAAGACTCGCTGGCGGTGGCAGGGGGTTTTTGTGGCGATCCTGGTGGGGATTTTGCTTCAGCCTAACTTGAGTACGGCGGCTTTCTGCGGCATGACCCTATTTTTAGTGGCGACGGCAGCAGGGTTGCCTTATGTCGATCTGGGAGCAACTGCTGGTGGTGGTTTGCTGTTAGGGACAATCAGCATCAGCAGAAATGAGTATCAGTGGCGTCGGATCATGTCTTTTTTGAATCCCTGGGCAGACCCCAAGCAGGACGGCTATCAGTTGATTCAAAGTTTGCTGGCGATCGGTTCTGGTGGTACTTGGGGGACGGGCTATGGACTGTCTCAGCAAAAGTTATTTTATTTGCCAATTCAGTACACGGATTTTATTTTTGCTGTCTATGCTGAAGAGTTTGGCTTGTTTGGCAGTTTCCTGCTACTCCTGATGCTGGCGGCCTATGCTACCCTGGGATTGGTGGTGGCCCTGAAGGCTAGCCCCAAGATCCATCAGCTAGTGGCCATAGGGGCGACGGTGTTGATCGTGGGGCAGTCTCTGTTAAATATTGGTGTTGCTACTGGTGTACTGCCGACTACGGGGTTGCCTTTGCCGATGTTTAGCTATGGTGGCAATTCCATGATTGCGAGTTTGCTGGCTGCTGGGTTGCTGATTCGCGTGGCCCGGGAAAGTTCTGAGGCTTCCGCGGTCCCGATCTCTCGCACTGGCTTCCAGGGGCGATCGCCTTCTGGCCGCAAGTTTACCTCATGTCGAAGATGAAAGCAGCAAAACTGGGAAAATCCTTGACATTAACAGAGTTTTGTCTTTGCACTTCTACTTATCAGCAAGTTAGCTGATCGCATTAATTAGTTTCCGCAAAACCTAGAAGAAACAATTTCCGCACTCCAGGACTTAAACAAGTTTATCATAGATGGGGCGACCGACTATTTTGGCAGAGAGAAGTTTGAGCTTACCTATGGTTTTTGCTCCCGGGACTTAAAAAAGTATCTGGAAAAAAAAGAGCCCGTGACGGGATTAAAAAATGGTTGGGTAGCGTCTCATCTGGACCAACATATGTGCCATGAGGTGAATAAAAATGGGAAATATTATTGTCAAAGACTGGGCGCAGCATGTGACTTTCAGATCGTAGCGCAGCGTGTAGCGAGTAGTCAAGTGATGGAGTGGATTTTAACAGAAAGAAAAGTTGCCATTTGATTCGATATATTATTATGGAAAAAAAAGACCGATACATATCAGTTACGGACCTCAGCACAAGCGAGATATATGGACCTTTACGGATGCAGGGAAACCGACTAGGAAAAGCGATTGAACGCTGGGTTGAGTTGGCTGAAAAATAGGCATTATAGCATTTTAGTTTAGATAATGATTATACTCCAGATTATTACCCACGACAAATGTATTACTAAATAAATAATCCACAATTCAATTTAACTCTTACACCTTAATAAATCTAGAAAAATGTCCCGCCGGGGTTTCCCTTAAAATACCCAAAAACTTATCCCAACAAACAACTTTCGATATCGAAAATTATTAAAATTACCCTAAAATTTAGGGTAGGGCACCGCCCACCTTACATCTCCGCTATCTTCATTGTGCTGTTGTTCCTTCCCCACAGGCAACCCTACCATTTCTATAGGTTGGTGTGGCTGGTTTAGTTCTACCAGGATAATCTGCTTCGCATAGGATAGCCAAGTCCAATTCACCTGTAAAAGAATCGTTTTCCAGAAAATATACTTTCTGGGCGCGGTTCATTGCACCTACATATGTTTTTGCTTCTGATTGTTTATTTTTGACTTGTTCGTTTAATAATGTAGTTAATAATGGAGGTATTGCTACACCTCCTATTAAGCATATTCCCCCTAACAACCGCCTTATTTTAACAATATTTGGCTTAAATTTACTTGGCTTGGCACTTTGAGTTTTATTAAAATTATGCTGACTTCCCCCCATAAGCGATCGCGTCGGCGCTGGCGTTGGCGCTGGCGACGGATACAAAGCCCGTTCGATCTCTGCTAACCTTTGTAGAATCACCTGGGGTATTCGCAGGACGCTCAGTGGGTAAACGTCCCATCAACTCATCAATGAAATCAGCTAGCCGTGGCGATAAGTAATAGGACAAAATTAATTGCATGAGATTGCGGGAGCAGTCCCTGCGTTACAAGCGTTTCCAGCGTTCTGGCGTTCAGAGAGATTGCTGCGCCAGTTCAATTCATCGGTATGGGGTCATAAAAGGTAAGGGGATGCTCGCCAGTCAGTAAATGCACGAAGGTGCGCCCCAAGGCAAAAAAGTCCGATTGCGGCAATGTATGACCGTTTTCTTGCTCCGTTGGCGCATAACCCTTAGAATAAACAACAGTACCTGGCTGTCCTGCATTCACATTTGCCATGTAGGTAGCCGTGATTTCTTTAACCGTGCCGAAATCAATCAATGCTAGTTGCCCGCTGGGGCGCAGCATGATATTGGGCGGTTTGATATCCCGATGGCAAAAATGCTTCTGATGTACCTCATCCAGAATCTCTACAAGCGTCCTCAGCCATTTAAGTGCTAACTTTTGACTGATAGGGCGTCCTCGTTTTCCCAGCCAATTCTGCAAATCCTCTCCCTCGATTTTTTCCATAACTAAGCAGTGCAGTGGCTCTTGGCTGCCTCTGGTAAAAAAGGTAAAATAGCCATCAGGGTCAACTTTAGGAATCCCTGAATGATGCAGCTATTCCAATACCTTTGCTTCTTGCTGAAATAGGGAAATAGCTTTGGGTTCGTTCAGATGCAGGACTTTCAAAACCTTTGCCGTTCCCGCGTCATCCACCTCATAGGTAAGTAGTTAGACAAAAATAATTGCACATAGCCATGGGCGACATGCTCCGGATATGGAGACTAGCGCGAGAGAGTGTCACCGCTGCCTAGTTTGCCCAGAATGCGATATTATCCTTCCAGGAGTAATTCCGAACCGCAAGCAGCGCAAAATAGCTGGTTATCAGAGTTTTGAGGCTTGGGGCAATTGGGGTTGATACAGTAACTCATGGCAAGTCTGCTGGCATACTTTGTCCTATATGAAAGGCAAAGCCTTTAGATCAGTGGGTGCATCTCAATGCATGTAATCTAGCCCCTGCGCAGCGGAGGGGGCCCGGAGCGTGGGCTTTGTTCGTGTAGCCGGGCCCTTTAGGGTTCGGGCCGCTAAGCTCATCTCCACCTGCCCCGACAGGAAGTTACTGGTGGTGGGCAATGGAAGCTGCCCTACTGCTTTATCATCTTTCGATCTCAGAATCCAAACATGACCGACAGCGATACCACCTGCACTCTCATTTCTCTGATTCTACCACCGAGTTGCCAGGTAGAGCGAGTGCTGGGGAATACCTACCGCATCACCTGTCCGGACCCAGGCACGGGAAGAGGCGTGTGGGAAAAGCGACACAGCATCTATCCTTTACTTCATCCCGGTGACATTCTCGAAGTTATCGCAGAAGAGTACCACGTTCGCAGCCATCCCAGATCTTAGGCGATCGCAAAGCAACAGCCATCAGGGAAATTGCTTACACACCGGTAGCTATACCCGAGCCGCACCCGAGGCAATATCTCTCGCTTAGGGGTTTAGGGGTTAAAGGCAGCTTTACTTACGCTTCCACATACTCGCAGATTGCTGTCGGTTCGGGAATGGGAAAACCCTCTTCTTTTAAGCCGTCCAAGTGAAAAGCGATCGCCTCTTGAATATGCTGTTGTGTCTCCTTTATAGTTGAGCCTGTGGCCACGCATCCGGGCAAGTCAGGAACGTAAGCCGAATAGTTACCTGCTGCTTTTTCAATCACAACTGCATAACGCATTAGTTTTTTTCCTCCTCTTCTATTTCTCCTAAGCCTTCCCTCTTTTCCTTGAGTTGAGATTGTTTCAGGATGTTGTTTAATGTGCCAGGAGCTAGATCGTCTGAGGGTTTCCCTGCAACTGTCACTAAGCCCAATTTCGTGGGATGCTTATACTGGCGATGGCTTCCCCGCGTTCTAACTAGATACCAACCATCTGCCTCTATCTGTTTAATGACTTCGCGTACTTTCATCTCTTAAATTATATAGTTTATTGCCCCAGAACTGTTCCCGAAAAATAGGCTTTAAGTCGAACAGTTTATCCATTTTAACTCGCAGTTCAAAAAACACGGCATCCCCGCTTATTCTACACCCCTTGCATGGCGACGAAGTTGGGCAATTGTTTTACCCGTAATATCCAGGCGAGCACTTGGGGATAGGGGGTCAAATCTATTTTGCCGTCTCCGGCCAGGGCCACCTAGGGGAAACAGGCAACATCGGCGATCGTGGGACGATCGCCGACCAGCCAAGAGCGATCGGCGAAGTGGGCGTCCAATTGGCTTAAAATCCCTGTGGCTTTGGTTGTGGCAACATCGATGTTAACGTTCTTGAAATCAAGCAGATAGAACAACCGGGCAGCTGCGAGACCTTGGCTAATTTCATTGGCGGCAACAGAGAGCCATCGGACAACTTGCGCTGCCATCTCCGGCGCGGTGGGGAACCATTGAGGGTTGTATTTCAGGGCCAGGTACGTCAAGATGGCTTGGGAGTCAGAGACCATCGTATTGCCATCCACCAGTACTGGCACTTGTCCGAAGGGATTGAGGGCCAGGAAATCCGGTTGTTTGTGTTCCCCTTTCATCAGGTCTACCCGCACCAGTTCGTAGTTCAGACCTAATAGGGACAGCAGCAGTCGCACTTTGCCAGAGATTTCGTGATTGTACAAACGCAGAGTATTGTTAGTGTTGTTGGTAGCAGACTTAGCTGAATCATTCATAGTCAAATAATTACATCTCTATCGCCACCTATAAGAGAACTCGTTCCCAGGAGATCGCCTGGAAACGAGGTACAGAGGTGCTTATAATGCTTGTAGTGAAAGATATAGCATCTTTTCTCGTTTTTGCACAGTGGCGGGCAGCGATCCCAGTAAAATAAACCCTGGTGGACAGCATCCACCGGACCAACTTAGATTCCCAGTGGGCAAAGCATACAGTCTATGTCAGACAACCAAGCGATCGCCGACTCCGTGGCGAAACTTTACGACACCTATCCTTTTCCGCCGGACCCCTTGCTAGACGAACCGCCTCCAGGGTACAACTGGCGCTGGAACTGGTTAACAGCCTATCACTTTTGCACGGGGCAAATACCCCAAAAACAGGATATCCGCATCCTTGATGCCGGTTGTGGCACTGGCGTTAGCACGGAATATCTCGTTCACCTCAACCCCCAAGCATCTATCATTGGCATCGATCTCAGCGGACAAGCTTTGGCCCTGGCCAAGGAACGCTGTCAGCGATCCGGTGCTGACCGGGCGGAATTTCATCACCTCAGCCTCTACGATCTCGACCAACTCCCTGGTAAATTCGATCTGATTAACAGTGTCGGCGTCCTGCATCACCTGCCAGACCCCATCCGAGGCATCCAATCCCTGGCTGCTAAGTTAGCCACCGGTGGCATCATGCATATCTTCGTCTATGCCGAACTGGGACGTTGGGAAATTCGCCTCATGCAACAGGCCATCTCCCTCCTGCAAGGCGATCGCCAAGGGGACTACCGGGACGGCGTCCGGGTCGGTAGGCAACTTTTTGCCGCTTTACCAGAAAATAACAGAATTGTCAAGCAAGACAAACAGCGCTGGTCCCTGGAAAACCATCAGGACGAGTGCTTCGCCGATATGTACGTCCATCCCCAGGAAATTGACTATAACATCAATACCCTGTTTGAACTGATCGACGCCTCCGGGTTAGAGTTCATCGGTTTCTCCAACCCCCAATACTGGAATATCGAACGACTGGTGGGCAAGTCCCCAGAATTAATGGCCCGGGCATCACAGTTGGGCAATCGGGCCAGATACCGGTTAATAGAACTGCTAGATCCGGAAATCACCCATTACGAGTTCTTCCTAGGCCGTCCGCCCCTAGCCAAAGGCGACTGGTCCCCAGACAAACAGCTATTAGGGGCCATAGGGGAAGTAAACCCTTGTATGCATGGATGGCCGAGTCAGTCTTTCCTGAATCATGACTACCAGCCGGTGACGCTAGCAGAGGGGGAGTTCGCCTTTCTGCTAGCTTGTGACGGCACCCGAACAGTAACAGAAGTCTTGGCAGAAGTGAACTTGGGACTACCGGCAGTGCGCAGACTCCACAGCCAACAGTTGCTGCTGCTACAGACAGCCTGACTCGCGCAAAAATTTGCTTAACTTTTTCTTTATACGTGCTTGCCATACATGATATGATTTCAGATGGTTTGTAAACTAACGTCAATCATCACTGCATAAGGGGCCAAGTAGAAGTGAACGACTCTGACCGGGAAACCACAGAGAATCCCCTTGGGGGTTCTGTTCTACCCGAACCAAACACCTCTATGCTGGAGTACCACCGGCTGCAACAGAACCTGTTGATGGTGACTCTGGCCGTGACAGGGGTGATATTTATCAGTGTCTGGATGGTCTACTCCCTAAACATTGCCCTAAATTATTTAATCGGGGCAGGCACGGGTGTGGTTTACTTAAAGATGTTGGCCAGAAACGTAGAGCAGCTGGGACGATCGAAAAATCGCATCAGCAAGGATCGACTGGCTGTGCTAATGGGGGTGATAATCGTCGCCTCCCAATTAGACCAGTTGCAGATAATCCCCATATTTCTGGGATTTCTGACCTATAAAGCCGCCATCATCTTTTACATGTTTGGCGATATCGTTAAAAGCTGACAAACTTTAGGTTCCGGAATCCTTAAGATCGGAGCTTAGAGACTCACGGAAGAATGGAAACGCTAAATATGCTTTTCGCCAATAGCCTGCATCTCGCAAAAATAGAAGTCGGCGAGCATTTATACTGGGAAATTGGGAATCTGAAAGTCCACGGCCAGGTATTGCTGACTTCATGGTTTGTAATCGCCCTGTTGGTAATAGCCTCAGTGCTAGCTACCCGCAATATCCAGAGAGTGCCTGCAGGAATGCAAAATTTCATGGAATATGCTCTGGAATTCGTTCGGGACCTGGCAAAAAACCAACTGGGGGAAAAAGAATATCGCCCCTGGGTACCATTTATAGGTACTTTATTTTTGTTCATCTTCGTGTCAAATTGGTCGGGGGCGTTGATGCCCTGGAGACTGATCCATTTGCCAGAGGGGGAACTGGCGGCTCCTACTAACGATATCAATACGACGGTGGCGCTGGCGCTGCTGACATCTCTGGCATATTTCTACGCGGGTTTCCGCAAGAAGGGCCTGGGTTACTTTGCTAACTATGTCCAGCCCATACCGATACTATTGCCGATCAAAATTTTGGAAGATTTTACTAAGCCCCTGTCCCTCAGCTTCCGTCTATTTGGTAATATCCTCGCAGACGAACTGGTGGTGGCGGTGCTAGTATTACTGGTTCCCCTGTTCGTGCCTCTACCATTAATGCTGCTAGGCTTATTTACTAGCGCAATTCAAGCTCTAGTGTTCGCCACCTTGGCAGCTGCCTACATTCACGAGGCGATGGAAACTGAAGGGGAAGAACATTGAAGAAAAAAGCTTGCATCTCAATGACTCCCATGGGAGTAAAATAAATCGATTGTCAGTTTTGTAGTAACGGAAAAAACATTATGGATCCAATAATCGCTGCTGCTTCAGTTGTGGCTGCTGCTCTGGCTGTAGGTCTGGCGGCAATAGGCCCAGGTATCGGTCAAGGAAATGCAGCAGGTCAAGCTGTAGAAGGAATCGCTCGTCAGCCAGAAGCTGAGGGTAAAATTCGCGGTACCCTACTGTTAACTCTGGCATTTATGGAATCACTGACGATTTACGGTCTGGTGATCTCCTTGGTGCTGCTGTTCGCTAACCCCTTCGGTGGCTAAAAAAAAGTGAGGTAAGCATTCAGCATTCAGCGGCAAGCAGCTGAATGCTTACGTCCGAGAAGTAGGTAAAAATGGAGAAGAATAGGTGAGGCGTCAGCAAGGGGACGGAAATGTTTGATTTTGATGCAACCCTGCCAGTGATGGCAGTACAGTTTTTGATCCTGGCAGTAGTATTAAACGCAGTTTTTTACAAGCCACTGACTAAGGCAATAGAAGAACGCTCGGAGTACATTAGAAAAAATGAACGAGGAGCGAAAGAGAGGTTGGCGAAAGCGGAAGAATTAGCTCAACAATATGAAAAAGAGCTGGCGACTAGCATTAGACAGTCTCAAGAAATAGTGGCATCGGCCCAGGCGGAAGCCCAGAAAATAACCTCAAGTCAAATAGCAGAGGCGCTCAAAGAAGCTCAAGCAAGGCGAGAAGAGGCGGCCAAAGAAATAGAGCAGCAAAAGCAAGAGGCAATGCAACAGCTAGAACAAGAGGTGGATGGCCTCAGTCGCCAGATTCTGGAAAAGCTATTAGGACCAGAACTGGTAAGATAGTTCGAGAGGTTCGAGGTAGAATGTTGATGGGATAGGAAACGAAAATGGAGACGGTTTTATTGCTAGCAACAGAAGCTAGTCATGAAGGTGGTTTCGGATTGAATTTTAACATTTTAGAAACTAACCTGATTAACCTGGCAATTGTAATTTGGATTTTGTACTATTTTGGCAGTAAGGTGTTGGGGGAAACCCTGAAAACACGAAGCTCAGAGATAGCCTCGACAATAAAAGAAGTAGAAGCAAAACAGAAAGAGGCGGCGGCAGCCCTAGCAGATCAGCAGCAAAAGTTGGCGGCGGCCCAAGCTGAGGCAGAAAAGATCAAAAAAGAGGCGGAGAAAAGAGCAGAGTCGGCAAAGCAAGAAATCCTGGCGAAGTCGTCCAAGGAGGTCTCTCGCTTGCGAGAAGAGGCAGTACAGGATTTGAACTTGGAAAAGGAAAGGGCGATCGCTGGGCTTCGACGGCGAGTAGTAGAAATGGCGCTGTCACGATCGGAGTCGAGGCTGAAAGAATCTGTAGACGCTGGCGCTCAACAACAGTTAATTGACCGTAGCATCGCAATGCTGGGAGGTTAGTGATGAAAGGCGGGATGGTGATCGGTGAAATAGTGGAGCCTTATGCAGAGGGATTGATGTCTCTAGCGCAAGGGCAAAACTTGACAGAAAGATTGGGAGAGGACGTGCGAGATATACTGGAGATGCTGTCAAGTTCTCCAGAGTTAAGTCAGTTGATAGCTAATCCCTTGATTAAACCAGAGGCAAAGAAAGCCGTGCTGCGGCAGGTGGGAGGCGATCGGATGCACCCCTATACGCTTAACTTTTTAATGCTGCTGGTAGACAGGCGTCGGAGCCAGTTCCTAGAAGGTATTTGCAAGCAGTATCAGGCAATATTGCGGAAGCTAAACCAAACGGTGTTGGCAGAAGTGACCTCGACAGTGGAACTGACAGAAGCACAAAAACAAGCAGCGATCGAGCGGGTAAAGGGTATGACAGGTGCAGCAGCAGTAGAACTGGAAAGCAAAATCGATCCAGAAATAATCGGAGGGGTGATAATAAAAGTAGGCTCTCAGGTAATAGATGCAAGTCTGCGGGGACAGCTGCGAAGAATTGGCATATCCCTGAATGCGGCAAGTTGAGCGCGGCCCCCAAGAAAATAAGGGAAACGGAAGCAAATTGACGATTGAAAACAGAGAAAAGATATGGTAGCAATCAGACCTGACGAAATCAGCAGCATCATTCGGCAACAAATCGAGCAGTACGACCAACAGGTAAAAGCCAAAAATGTGGGGACAGTGTTGCAAGTAGGTGACGGCATTGCCCGGATATACGGTCTGGAAAAGGCAATGGCGGCGGAATTGCTAGAGTTTGAAGATGGGACAATAGGCATCGCCCTGAACCTGGAAGAAGATAATGTGGGTGCGGTGCTGATGGGTGAAGGCCGCGACATCCAAGAAGGCAGTTCGGTGACTTCTACAGGCAAAATTGCTCAGGTGCCAGTGGGAGAGGCGACGATCGGGCGGGTGGTGAACTCTTTGGGACAACCAATAGATGGAAAAGGGGAAATCAACACGACAGAAAGCCGCCTGCTAGAATCGCCAGCACCGGGAATTGTGGCCCGTAGGTCGGTTTACGAACCGATGCAAACGGGAATCACTGCTATAGACGCGATGATTCCCATCGGACGGGGTCAGCGGGAACTGATCATCGGTGACAGGCAAACAGGTAAAACAACGGTGGCGATCGATACGATCATCAATCAAAAAGAAGAAGATGTGATCTGCGTGTACGTGGCGATCGGTCAAAAGGCTTCCACGGTGGCCCAGGTAGTGGCAACCCTGGAGGAAAAAGGGGCAATGGACTACACAGTTGTGGTAGCGGCGAATGCTAGCGATCCAGCGACGCTGCAATACCTGGCTCCTTACGCGGGGGCGACCATAGCGGAATACTTCATGTACAATGGCAAGGCGACCCTGACGATCTACGATGACCTCTCCAAGCAAGCCCAAGCCTATCGCCAGATGTCACTGCTGCTGCGACGTCCCCCGGGTCGGGAAGCTTATCCAGGAGATGTGTTCTATATCCACTCGCGCTTGCTAGAACGGGCAGCTAAACTGAATGACAAACTGGGTGGCGGTAGCATGACAGCACTGCCGATTATTGAAACTCAGGCTGGTGACGTGTCTGCCTATATTCCTACGAATGTGATTTCGATTACGGATGGACAGATATTCCTGTCTTCTGACCTGTTCAACTCGGGTCAGCGACCGGCAATTAACGCGGGTATTTCGGTGTCGCGGGTAGGTTCTGCGGCACAGATAAAAGCCATGAAACAGGTGGCAGGGAAGTTGAAGCTGGAGTTGGCGCAGTACGAAGATTTGCGGGCGTTTGCTCAGTTTGCTTCAGATTTGGATAAAGCGACTCAGGACCAACTGTCGCGGGGTCAGCGGTTGCAGGAAATCCTGAAACAGCCGCAAAATTCACCGCTAAACGTGTACGAACAGGTGGCGATCGTCTATGCGGGTCTGAATGGCTATCTGGATGATATAGCAACAGAAAAAGTAGCCAGTTTTGCCCAGGGACTGCGTTATTATCTGACAAATAACAAGCAGCAGTTTGCAGAAATTATCCGTTCGGATAAGAAGCTGACTGATGAAGCTGAAGGCATCTTGAAAGAGGCGATCGGAGAATACAAGAAGACGTTCTTGGTATCAGCTTAATAATCAGAGAAAAACGTAGGACGGGCGTCTCGCCTGTCCGTTGGCCAGAAAAATAACAGAAGCCGTGCCCCGGCCTTGTATAAATGGAAAGGCAAATTGCTTGCTATATGTAAAAAATTCAGATAGCAGTAAAAAAGTAAGGTGGGCAGTACACACATAAGGCTAGTTGTGTAATTAGCGTAAGCAAAGGAAGATTAGGAAATATGGCAAATCTTAAAGCAATTAGAGACAGAATAGGTTCGGTAAAGAACACGAAAAAAATCACGGAAGCGATGCGTTTGGTCGCAGCAGCAAAAGTGCGTCGGGCCCAGGAACAGGTAATAGCTACTCGCCCATTTGCAGACCGGTTGGCTCAGGTGCTGTATCGGCTTCAGAGTCGCCTGAAGTTTGAAGATGTGGACCTACCCCTACTGAAAAAGCGAGAAGTGAAAACGGTGGGACTGCTGGCGGTGTCGGGCGATCGGGGCCTGTGCGGAGCCTACAACAATAACGCGATCAAGCGGGCAGAAAATCGTGCCAAGGAAATTAAAGCAGAAGGTCTAGATTATAAATATGTACTGGTAGGTCGCAAAGCGATTCAATATTTCCAACGCCGGAATCAACCGATCGATGCAACGTACAACGGTCTAGAGCAGATTCCGACATCAGCGGAAGCTTCGATGATTGCTGACGAACTTCTATCGTTGTTCCTCTCAGAAACAGTGGATAAGGTGGAGTTGATCTATAGCAAATTTGTGTCTTTAATTAGCTCGCGACCGGTGGTGCAAACCCTGATGCCCTTGGACCCGCAAGGTTTGGAAGCTCAAGATGATGAAATATTCCGACTGACGAGCAGTGGGGGTTATTTTAAGGTGACGCGGGAAAAGGTCACCCGTGCTACTCCCGATAGTATGCCGAGTGAGATGATATTCGAGCAGGACCCGGTACAAATTCTGCAAGCTCTTTTGCCTTTGTACCTGAATAACCAGTTGTTGCGAGCGCTCCAAGAAGCAGCGGCCAGTGAGTTAGCGGCGCGGATGACGGCGATGAACAATGCCAGCGATAACGCCAGTGAGTTGATTAAAACCCTGACTTTGTCTTACAACAAAGCCCGACAAGCTGCAATTACCCAAGAAATTCTGGAAGTTGTGGGTGGTGCGGAGGCCCTAGGATAAAAGCAGAATGGGTAAGCAACCTCTGGACCGGTTATGAAAGGTAATAAAACTTCTTTACAGACTATCTGGATCGATACCCAAAGCAAGCAGCCGTTCTGCAAGGAGTTGGGTACGTTGTTTTTCTTGTTCT